>CAKPAT010000069.1 GCA_934133155.1 uncultured Bacilli bacterium | reverse complement strand
GGCTATGACGCAGTAAGAAATAAAATACTAGAAATAAACGAAAAAGGTTACAGTGCCACCAATAAAGAAAGTGCCATATTAGAATGTTTAAAAGTCGCATTAGAAGCTTTAGCTAGAGGAATAAAATTCAAACCGGTAAATCTTTATAAAAGCGATCATACCGATTTCGTGATAGATGATGATGGAAATCTTATACCACCATTTAGAGCAATCGACGGTCTAGGAGATGTAGTAGCCAAAAACATCGTTGCAGAAAGAGAAAAAAGAGAATATATCAGCATAGAAGATTTACAAAAAAGAGCAAAACTTTCATCAACATTAATCGAAAAAATGCGACAAATGGGTATCCTTGACGGTATGGAAGAGTCCAGCCAATTAAGTTTATTTTAAAATTAATATTTATAAAACAATTTAGAAAGTAATTATTTTCCAAAAAGTTTCTTTATAAACAGCCCCCGAAAGGAGGCTGTTATTATGATAAATAGTAGTAAATTGATATCACAAATGTGGTAAAATATCCTTCACAAATAAAAAGTATTGAATAAAATACAAAAATCAATATTTTCGCAAAAAAATATTGTGTGGTGAAAAAAACTTACATCAAAAAAATTTTTGTGCTATACTTAAAAAGTCGCAAAAGGAGGAAACTTATGAAAAATAAAAAAGAAGATATTATATTTACTATGTTGATGTGTGGTTTTATGGTAATATTTATGGACACATTTAACACTGTTATTCACATCGGATTTACCAAAACAGCCATAATAAGTATCCTTAAATCTTTAATTCCAACATACATAGTAGCCTTTTTAATAAATTATTTTGTAGTAAAGAAAAACGCTATAGGTCTAGCACTTAAATTAACAGACAAAGAAAAAACAAGAGGACTTTTAATACCACTTCTTATCGTAACTGGTATGTCATCTTTAATGTGCATATGGGGTACATTTATCATGTCACACCCTACCGGAAACCAATTAACAATATTTCTTGAGAACTGGATACCAAGTTTTATCTTTGCCTTAATACTTCAATTAACAATTGCAAAAAAAATAGTTCAAAAAATATTTGTTAAAGTAACGAATAAACGCCTAGCATAAGCGTTTTTTCTGTTATAATTAAAATGGAGGCCAAAACATGAAAAAAATAATTTTAATAGATGGAAATAACTTAATATTTAGAAGTTATTATGCAACTGCATACTCAGGAAACTTTATGACAAACAGTAAAGGTTTTCCAACAAACGCCTTATTTGGCTTTGTAAACATGATAAATAAAATAATAAATGAAGAAAACCCCGAATACATATTAGTCGCATTTGATAAAGGAAAAACATTCAGGCATGAAGAATATAAAGATTATAAAGGCGGAAGAGACGAAACACCAGAAGCCTTAAAAAAACAGTTTCCCAAAGCCAAAGAAATACTAACCGCCATGGGTATAAAATATTATGAGATGGAAAACTATGAAGCCGACGACATAATTGGTACATTATCAGATTACTGCAGTAAAACACCAGAATTCGAGGGGGTAGTAATCAGTAGTGATAAAGACTTACTTCAATTAATCAGTAAAGATGTTGACATAAAACTATTGAAACAGCAAGGCTACATCAGATATAACGAAAAAACATTTGAAGAAGAATATAAAATAAAACCCATAAATGTCATTGATTTAAAATCACTAATGGGTGACTCATCAGATAATATTCCAGGTGTCAAAGGCATAGGTGAAAAAACTGCTCTAAAATTACTAGAAGAATATAAAACCTTAGACGGCATATATGAAAACATCGAAAACATCAAAGGCAAAACCAAAGAAAAATTGATAAACGATAAAGAAAATGCCTACATGAGTTATCATCTCGCAACCATAATCAAAAACGTACCTCTTGAAATAACAATCGAAGATACCAAATATCAAAAAGAAGACAAAAACAAATTAAATCAAATATTTGAAGAACTAGAATTTTACTCATTCTTAAAAAAAGAAACCAAAAAAGAAGAAAAAATAGAAGTAAGAATCATTAAAGATATAAACGAATTAAATATCAAAGACCCCGTTGCCATAGATCTTGAAGTTTTAGGTCAAAACTATCACCAAGCAGAAATATTAGGTATGGGCATATATAATGAAAACATATCTGCATATATTCCCCTAGAAATACTTAAACAAAATCCTGAATTCTTAAAAGATGTAGAGAAATATACCTACGATTTAAAAAAGCTAATCGTCGCCTTAAAATGGCAAAATATAGAAATAGAAAACGTCACATTCGACACTATGATTGCCGGTGCATTACTTGATTACAACATGAAATACGACATAGCATATCTAGCCGGTGAATTAGATAGAAAAATAGAATTTTACGAAAACATCTATGGGAAAGGCACCCATCTAAAAAAAACGGACGAAAACATCATCGCCAAAAGTTGCATAGAAAGAGCAAAATTCATTTATGAAACCAAAGAAACCTTTGAAAAACAAATTAAAAATGAAGACATAGAATATCTGTTTAAAAATATTGAAATGCCCTTATCCAAAGTTTTAGCTGATATGGAGTATACCGGCGTCAAAGTCGACAGCACCGTTTTAAAAGAAATGGGAGAAGAAATTAAGCAAAAATTAAATGAACTAAGTTTAGAAATTTATGATTTAGCAGGGTGTGAATTTAACATTGCCTCACCGACGCAATTAAGCAGTATCCTCTTCGAGAAACTTGATTTACCTCACAAAAAGAAAACAACAAACGGTTACTCAACATCTGCTGATATACTAACAAAACTAAAAGATAAACACCCAATAATAAATAAAATACTAGAATATAGGAAACTATCAAAACTTTATGGGACATATATTGAAGGATTACTATCCTGTATTAAAGATGGCAAAATACACACAATATACACTCAAAATCTAACAAGAACTGGAAGACTATCATCTATTGAGCCAAACCTTCAAAATATTCCAGTAAGAGACGAAATAGGAAAATTAATAAGAATAGCATTTATCCCAGAAAATGATTACATAGTAAGCTCCGATTATTCACAAATAGAACTTCGTATATTAGCACATATGGCAGATGTCAAAGCACTAATAACGGCCTTTCAAGAAGGAAAAGACATCCATTCAAAAACCGCCAGTGACATCTTTAAAGTAAAAGAAGAAGAAGTTACACCGCATATGCGAAGAGTAGCAAAAGCAGTAAACTTTGGGATAATCTATGGAATAAGCGGTTTTGGATTAGGCGAAAACATCGGCATAAATGTCAAAGAAGCTCAAAAATTTATTGATACCTACTTAGAAACATATCCAGGAATAAAAGATTATATGGATAACGTAATAGAAAAAGCTAAAATAGATACATATGTCAAAACACTATTTAAAAGAAAAAGAAACATACCAGAATTAAAAAACACCGTCTACACCATAAGGCAAAGCGGTGAAAGAATAGCACTCAATACCCCAGTACAAGGAACAGCAGCCGACATAATAAAACTAGCAATGGTTAAAGTTTATGAAGCATTTAAAAAAAATAACATAAAAAGCAAAATGATAATTCAAGTTCATGACGAATTAATATTTGATACCAAAGAAGAAGAACTAGAAAAAGTAAAAGAAATCGTTAAAGATGTCATGGAAAATGTTTATGAATTAAATGTACCATTAAAAGTTGATATAAACTGCGGTAAAAACTGGGCTGAGGCAAAATGATTTATATAAGCATAAAACTACTCACCTAAGAAAAAATTGAAACAGGTAAAAAAATTATGGATTTAAAAAGTGTATTCCTAAACAAAAATGATACTTTATACACCTACGAAACCGAATCAGCACATTTAAATACATTATAAACACAGATAAATAATAGAATGTCTCAATAAAAATGTTATGGAAATGAAAATTTTAACAATGTTTGAAAAAATCAAAATACGTCTACCATATTTCAAAAGTATATAAAATAGAAAAAGACATATTGACTTAATTAAATTAACCCGCTATAATTAAAAATGAAAAAAGCGCTGATAAAGAATAGTAATGTAAAATTTTATTTAAAGAGAGTTAGTAGCTGGTGAAAACTAATAATAAAATTTACATGAATCTACTTTGGAGTGAGGCCAATAACCTCCGGGAAATATTCCCGTTATCTATAATTAAGACTATATTAGGATGGTACCGCAGAAAACTGCTCCTATAATATAGTCTTTTTCTTTTATCAGTAAAAAGAAAGGAAAGAGAAAAATGATTGACATTAAAATTTTAAGGGAAAACCCCGAACTAGTTAAAGAAAACATCAAAAAGAAATTTCAAGACAAGAAATTACCTCTAGTAGATGAAATCGTGAAATTAGATAAAGATTTAAGAGAAGCAAAATTAAAAGGAGATAACCTAAGAGCATCTAAAAACGAAAAAAGTGCCTTAATCGGAAAACTAATGCGTGAAGGCAAAAAAGACGAAGTAGAAGAAATCAAAAAAGAAATAGCATCCGCTAATGACGAAATCACAGAATTGACTAAAAAAGAAGAAGAATTAGCCAAAACAATAAAAGAAAAAATGATGGTAATACCAAACATCATTGATACCACAGTGCCAATTGGTGAAGACGACAGTAAAAACGTTGAACTAGAAAAATTTGGTGAGCCAGTTGTTCCAAATTTTGAAATACCATATCACGCTGATATATGCGAAAGATTAGGTGGATTAGATAAAGAAAGTGCCGGAAGAACAAGTGGTAATGGTTTCTATTATTTATTAGGTGACGTTGCTAGACTTCATTCAGCCATGCTAGCATACGCAAGAGATTTTATGATAGATAAAGGATTTACTTACGCCATACCACCATTCATGATACATGGAGATGTTGTAAACGGAGTAATGAGTTTTGAAGAAATGGACGCTATGATGTATAAAATTGAAGGTGAAGATTTATACCTAATCGGTACATCAGAGCACTCAATGATCGGAAAATTCAAAGATCAAATAATCAAAGAAGAAGAACTTCCAATAAAATTAACCTCATATTCACCATGCTTTAGAAAAGAAGTAGGTGCACACGGTCTAGAAGAAAGAGGACTATATAGAGTTCACCAATTTGAAAAAGAAGAAATGGTAGTTTTATGTAAAAAAGAAGAAGGAATGCAGTGGTATAACAAAATGTGGTCATATACTGTAGAATTCTTTAGAAGCCTAGATATACCAGTAAGGACGTTAGAATGTTGTAGTGGTGATTTAGCTGACTTAAAAGTTAAATCATGTGATGTAGAAGCATGGAGCCCAAGACAAAAGAAATATTTTGAAGTAGGTTCATGTTCAATCTTAGGTGATGCGCAAGCAAGAAGATTAGGTATCAGAATGAAAACTAAAAACGGAAATGAATATCTAACAACATTAAATAATACTGTACTTGCAACACCAAGAGGATTAATCGCATTCTTAGAAAACAACGTTAATGCCGATGGCAGTGTAAATATTCCAGAAGTTTTAAGACCATATATGGGTGGTAAAGAAAAACTAATCCCAAAAGCGTAAAACAGATATAAAAGTATCTGTTTTTTCTGTTGAAAACTTATAAGAACTCCTATAATGAAAATATGTAGAGTAAGTCATAAATTTTTTGAGCAAAAAGTATTCATTATGTGCGGAACTATAAAAATAGGCAAAGAAATAATTTAGTTCAAATTAAAGCTTTACTTGCTATAAAATATTTAATGGATTTAGAAGAGTAACCAAATTTTAAACCATTCATTCGCATATGATTGTTATGGTACATCAATAAAAATAAATAACTAAAATAATATACCTTAAAATAGATAATAAAAAAAAGATTATGACATGGCTGACTTAGAAAATCAGTTATATGACTTTGCACATGGAAATCTCACAAAAAAAATCAACTTTACATCAAAAATAATAATAAAATGAATATGTAAAAGTAAGATTATACAAAATATTAACAATCATGCCACAAGAAGCATTTAAAACAAAAGGTAATATTATTAAAAAATAATTTAACAAAAAAACAAAATATGGTATACTTAAATGCGAGGTGGATAAATTGAATAAAAACATAAAAACAATATTATTAATAACACTTGCAGTTGCATTATTTGTAATTTTAATGCCAGTATTAGTGTGGGTTTTCTTATTTTTATTAGTCTTATTATTAATTGGTTATATATATTTCAAACTAAAATATAAAAATATATTTAAAAAAGAAGAAAGTCCAAATAAATTAAATGGTAAAGTAATCAAAGAAGCAGAATATAGAGAGAAGAATTAAAATGCCTGAACTTCCGGAAGTAGAAACAGTAAAAAACACATTAAAAAAACAAATCTTAAAAAAACAAATAAAAAAAGCCGAAGTATACTGGGATAAAATTATCGCCATACCCAATGCCGAAGAGTTTAAAAAAAGGATAAAAGGTCAAAAAATAAATGACATCGAAAGAAGAGGCAAATTTTTAATATTTGTATTAGATGATTATTATCTTTTAAGTCATCTAAGAATGGAAGGTAAGTATTTTATAAGAGAAGAAAATGACCCCATAGAAAAACATCAGCACGTTATTATCACATTCGAAGATAAAACGGATTTAAGATATAATGACACCAGAAAATTTGGCAAAATGTATTTAATAAAAAAAGAAGAGATAAAGTTCAAAGGACCCCTCATCAAACTAGGTTTAGAGCCTTGGGATAAAAACCTAAACAAAACATATTTAAGAGAAAAATTA
>CAKPAT010000068.1 GCA_934133155.1 uncultured Bacilli bacterium | reverse complement strand
CTTAACAGAGCCACTAGCCCCAACAATCGCTACAAATTCACCCTTTTCTACCGAAAAAGACACATTATCTAAAGCCATAACCTTAGTATCTTCCTTACCATAAACCTTAGTTAAATTCTCTACTTTAAGTATTTCCATATAATACCTCCATTTCAAATAAAATTATACACATCTAAAGTTACAATAAGGTTACAACATTTATTTAATTTAAATTAATAATATTTCCAACCTTTTTTAAAATATCATTATCACTCTTCAAAAAATTTTCTGCATCACTCTTAGCCTTCAAAAGTAAATCATAATCATTTTTAATATTAGCAAGCTTAAAGTCCATATCACCACTTTGTCTAACGCCAAAAATATCACCACCACCTCTTAACTTAAAATCTTCTTCACTAACCTTAAAACCATCATTAGTTTGTGTCAAAATCTTAAGTCTTTGAGTTTCCTTATCACTAATCAAAACGCAAGTAGAACTTAAACTATTCCTGCCTACCCTACCTCTAAGCTGATGTAATGCAGATAAACCAAACCTATAGCTATCAAAAATAACCATCATTGTCGCATTAAAAACATCAACACCAACCTCAATAACCGTCGTACTAATCAAAATTTTCGTCAGACCCGCCTTAAAATCTTCCATAACCAAATCTTTTTCTTTACTACTCATCTTGCCATGCAAAACACCAATATTACAAATCTTACCAAAAGCCCTCTTCATTTTCTCTTCCAAATTATAAACATTCTCTAAATCAATCTTTTCACTATCCTCAATTAAAGGAACAACAACATAAACCTGATGACCCCTCTTAATCTCGTCAAGCATCATATACAAAACATCTTTAATCTCCTCATTAGTTTTAATAGTAGTATAAACCGGCTTTCTACCACTAGGCATGCTTTTAATAGAAGAAATATCCATATCACCATATAAAGTAAGTGCATAAGTTCTCGGAATAGGCGTCGCACTCATATACAAAATATCCGGAGTAACACCCTTATTCCTTAAATTACCACGTTGGTTAACTCCAAATCTGTGTTGTTCATCAGTAATAACAAGGCCCAAATTTTTATAAACAACATCCTCACTAATTAAAGCATGCGTACCAATAATAATATCAGCACCATCATTAATCATTTTCTTAGCTTCTCTTTTCTCTTTAGCTTTCAAATGGCCAGTAAGCAAAACCACATTCAAATTAGGCAAAATCTTCTTAATATTCTCATAATGTTGCTGTGCCAAAATCTCCGTTGGTGCCATCAAAGCACCTTGATACCCACCTAAATAATTAATATATAAAGCCGCAAAAGAAACAATCGTCTTACCACTACCAACATCCCCTTGCAAAAGACGGTTCATAGAATAAGGAGAAATCAAATCATTATAAATCTCTTTAATAGCAAAACTTTGATCCGAAGTAAGTTCAAAAGGAAGTAAATCAATAAACTTTAAAACATCATCATAAGAAACATCTCTCTTAAGCCCCTTTTCCCTATGCTTCTGCATTTTCAAATAACTAATCTTCAGCATATAATCAAATAACTCTTCATACTTAAGCCTATCTAAAGCCTTATTTAAACTATCAAAATCTTTAGGGTCGTGAATAGTTCGAATACACTCCTGTCTACTTAAAAAATGATACTTAGAAATAATAGACAAAGGCAAAGTCTCCGAAATACTTACATCATAAATAATAGACTTAATAATCTTACTAATCTTATTACTGTTAATCTTAAATGAAGCATGATAAACAGGCGTAATCAAAGCCTTATCAATAAAACCCAACTTAATATCACTAGCCGTAATCATATTCTTTTTCTTATCATACTTACCAGTAACCGTAATATTAGCCCCAACCATCAACTTATCCTTTAAATAAGACCTATTAAAAATACTCACATTCGTCATAAAACCAGAAGTATTAAACCTAAAACTCATTTTATTAAACTTAGAAGAAAATCTTTGAACCAAAGGCTTACTTTCACAAATACCAAAAACCGTAATAACCGCTTGATCGCGAATATCTTCCGGTTTAGTATACTCTAACTTTTCATACCTAAAAGGAAAATAATTAACCAAATCATCAACATTATAAATACCAATCTCATTTAAATATTTAATTGTACTTACCCCAATACCTTTAACCATTTCTAAATTATTCATAATATTTTTCTCCTTTTTAATCAAAAACTATTGACATATTTTAAAAATCTGATAATATATATATCACCAATTCAATTTTAGTTGAATTGGCGCTAGTGTAAACTAGCCAGCCCCTTTTTATTCTTTTATTTGGAACAGTTCTTCAGGGAGTACTGTTCCTTTTTTGTACCTAAATTATAACATCTTCTAAAATAAAGATACAATCTAAAACCAAAATTTCCTTTAAAGAACAAAAAAAGATGAATAAAATCACCTTATACCAAGTCTCTTTTGAAAGCCATTTAAAAAATCTTCACACTCGCTATCTAAATCTTCAGTAACCAAAGGAGTACTCTCCTCAAAATCACCATCAGTAAAATCCCACACCATATCTAAAGCCTCTAAATTCTCATCAAGCTCACGTGTAGGCATCATCATTTCTACACTAATAAGTTCTGGTAAAAACTCACTATCTGCCAAAACCTGAATAAACTCATTTAAAGAAACATCACTAGTCATAACCCTAAGTACAACATCATAATCAAACTTTATACCCCTTTTTTTTAAAATAGAAAATATCTCAGTTAAGTCTTTTCTAATATACTCTAAATCTCTTTCTTCCATTTCAATCACCTGCCACCTATTCTACCATATGTCGCATATCTAATCAATAACTTCCATTTCAAATATTAAATCATCAAAATCATCTTCAAATTCCGTATCATTACAGTAAAACCTAGTTACAGTTGGAGAAATTTGTTCTACCTTCATAGCACCCCAAAATAAACCGCAATGAAGATACCTAAACCCAGTTTTATCAGTTACAAACTTACCATTTGAAATACCAACAAATCCATCTTTTAAATTAATTGTAACCTCTTTTTCGTCTTTCCAGTAAGGCTCAAAAATCTCTAAACAAGCATACGCACCCGTGAACTTCATAAAACTCTCGTCATTTTTATCATAAGAAACTCTTCCCTTAAAATTAACCCTACTTAAAGAAATACCACGATCTTCATTTAGATGGCTATATATTAATCTAAATTTTACTCGATGTTTTCCTTTTAAATTATATTCATAAAGAGAGTACACCGTTTCTCCCTTATACTCTACTTTATTACTTTGTGCCATTCCACATAAATAATTAAACCCACAATATTTTCTCCAAAAATCCTCTTCATTATAATACATTAAACCGCGCCTTCACACACCACCATTTTATCACATCACGCAAAAAAGTTTAGTCATCAGAAACTAAACTTTTATAATACTCAAATCTTTTTAAAGAAGCATTTTTATTTTCTTCAAGTAACTCTAAAGCCTTATCCGGATTAACCGTTTTAAGCATACTGTATCTTGTCTGCATATTTAAAAAGTCGTCATATAAATCAAAATCAACATTTTTACTATCTAAAGTAAACTTACCATTATACCTAAATATTGGAAAATAACCACATTTAGTTGCTAAAGCTTCCATATGAACACTTTCACCCATACCACCTTTAATACCATGAGAAATACATGGACAGTACGCGATAACAATAGAAGGGCCTTCATGTTTAGTTGCCTCGCTTAAAGCATTAATCGTCTGCATCATATTTGCACCTAAACTAACCTGTGCAACATAAGTATTTGGATAAGACATCGCAATTCTAGCTAAATCTTTCTTATAATTCTTCTTACCTTGACTAGCAAATTTAGCAACCATACCGTAAGGAGTAGATTTAGAAGCTTGACCACCGGTATTAGAATAAACTTGTGTATCTAAAACTAAAATATTCACATTAGCCCCACTAGAAAGCACATGATCGATACCGCCAAAACCAATATCATAAGCCCAGCCATCACCGCCAACAATCCAAACATTTTTAGAAACAATATAATTTTTAAGTTCTAAAAGTTTAGAGTGTTTAGAATAATCAATATTATCATAAACCTCTTTAGTAATATTAAAGTCATTAAAATTATTAATCCACTTATCAAATAAAGGAGCTGAATGAGATTTCATATAATTGTAAACTTCTTCTCTACCTTTTTCAAAACCTAAAAACATACCAAAACCAAATTCCGCATTATCTTCAAATAAACTATTAGCCCAAGGTACATTATAAGGTGCATTAGGAAGTTCACCACCATAAATAGAAGAACATCCAGTCGCATTCGCAATCACTAAATTATCACCACAAAGCTGAGTTAAAAGCTTAATATAAGCCGTCTCACCACATCCTGCACAAGCACCATGAAAAGCAAATTTAGGTGTGCAAAGCTGACTACCCTTAATCGTCTCTTTCTTAAATACATCTTTAGAAGAAACATTAGAAACCAAATAATCAAAAACTAAATTATCATTTAAAGAAGAAAATTTTAAAGCTTTATTGCCTCTAAGACCAGGGCAAGTATTAATACAAACACCGCAGCCCGTACAGTTTTTAGAAGAAATAGCAATCACAAAATAACCATTATTAGTCTTAATACACCTATCTTTAACATAAGAAGGAGCTTTAGAATATTCCTCCAAAGAAAGTAAAAACGG
Organism: uncultured Bacilli bacterium; assembly: GCA_934133155.1. Taxonomy (GTDB): domain Bacteria; phylum Bacillota_I; class Bacilli_A; order RF39; family UBA660; genus Coprosoma. Next base: position 2,330 of record CAKPAT010000068.1, on the reverse strand, counting down.
CCTAATAACCCCATGAGGGCAAACCAAAGAGCACATAGAGCATTGAATACAGTTATCGCTTATCCATTCAGGAGTTATATCACTAATATTTTGCATTTCAAGTTCCGTATGTTTAAAAGAACCATCTTCAAAACCTTTAAAATCAGAAACCTTAAGCTTAGAGCCCAAACGGTGAGCCAAAGCCGAATAAATATTATCACATAAAGGAAAATCCTCTTCCATATCGTCAAGAGTAATCTCTCTAATAGAAGAAGCAACCTCATCTAAAGCTGAAATATTATTTTTAGCGACCTCTAAACTCTTAACACCAAACTTCTTATTAATATAATCCTTAAGCAAAGAATAAGCACCATCCAAAGGGATGATAGAAAGTAAACGAATAATCGCCATCTCCATAATCATACTAATTTTCCTGCCTAAATTATACTTAGAAGCAATAAATCCTGCATCAATCACATAAAGTTTTATATTTTTCTTTTTCAAAACTTTTTTATAAGGATTAAGTGCATCTAAAATATCCTCATCATTTAAAGAAGAATTAATAAGCAAACTGCCACCATCACGAATATTACTTACCGCATCAAAAACATGTAAATAAGCATCCTTAGAAATCGCAATAAAAGATGGATGTGAAACCAAATAAGCCGACTTAATAGGTTTATCACCAAACCTTAAATGACTAGCTGTAACCCCTCCAGACTTCTTAGAGTCATACTCAAAATAACCTTGGACATACTTACCAAAACTAGAAGCAATAGAAAGTAAAGACTTACTGCAACTAACCATACCGTCACTGCCATAACCATAAATCAAAATTTCTAAAGCACCATTAATATCCAAATCAGTATACTTCAAGCTCAAATTAGTCACATCATCTTCAATACCAATAGTAAATTCCTCCCTAGGATTTAAAAGCATATCATAAACCGCTTTAATCATACCCAAAGTAGTATCCTTACCGGAAAGACCATACCTACCATGGGAAACACGAATATTCCTAGAAGATAAAGCAGATAAAACATCCAAATATAAAGGCTCACCAATACCACCAGCATCTTTAGTCCTATCCAAAACAGCCACATCAGTTACCGTTAAAGGAAGTGAAGAAAGTAAAAATTCATCATTAAAAGGCCTGTATAAATGTACTTCAATAAGACCAATATCCATATGAGCATAATCAATATACTCCTTTATCGTCTCACAAACAGAGCCCATCGCAATAATAACCCTCTTCGCTTTCAAATCACCATAATAATTAAAAGGTTTATAAGACGTCCCCGCAATCTCATTAATCTTATCCATATACTTTAAAACATTCAAAGAAGCCTCATTATAAAATCTGTTGCGAGCCTCCGTCATTTGAAAATAAATATCACTATTTTGATTAGTTCCCCTAGTAACTGGATCAAAAATATTTAAAGCCCTACCTCTAAACTCCAAAAGCTTAGACTTATCCACCAAAGGCTTAATAACCTCATCATCTAAAATATCAATCTTATTAAGTTCATGACTAGTCCTAAAACCATCAAAAAAATGCAAAAAAGGAAGTGAAGAACTAATAGACGCCAAATGACTAACAAGAGCCAAATAATAAGCATCTTGCACTGAAGAAGACGCAATCATACAAAATCCAGTACTTCTAACCGCATAAATATCTTGATGATCACCAAAAATACTCAAAGCATGCGTTGCTAAACTACGTGCTGCAACATGCATAACAAAAGGCCACATCTCACCAGCAATTTTATACATATTAGGAATCATCAAAAGCAAACCTTGACTAGCTGTATAAGTAGTTGCTAAAATGCCAGACTGCAAAGCACCATGACACATACCAATCGCACCAGCTTCACTTTGCATTTCAACAACACGAGGAACTTCACCAAAAATATTAGTTTTAAGTCCAGAACTCCATTTATCAATAAGCTCTGGCATAGTACTAGACGGCGTTATCGGGTAAATACCCGCAAGTTCCGTAAATAAATAAGAAGCTCTTGCACAAGCTTCATTACCATCACAAGTAATCTTCATATAAAATCCCCCTTACTTTTTACACTTATCTTCCTCATTTTGAAAAATAAGTTCATAATTATAACCCTTGCCAGAAGCAGTTACTTTGACGACGGCAGAATCATCATAAACCTTATCTGTCATTGGATTAACAAGTTCCTCTAAATAACCACCAGAAACAGTAACACTTTTTAAATCGCTACCATTTTCAATTGAAACAGCACCACCATTTACTAAAACTGCATAAGGAATATCTAAAACTTCAGAACCAGAAGGCAAAACGTCCGGATAATCAATAAGTAAAGATTTTGCACCCTCAA
>CAKPAT010000067.1 GCA_934133155.1 uncultured Bacilli bacterium | reverse complement strand
ATAGTTTGTGTTAAATATAGTGTATTTAAACAATACGCATAGAAAAAAGTTACTATTCATATCCAATACCCAACACATGTGGAAAGTGTTGCGGTTTTGGCGAGAAAAGCAGAAAAGTAAGTTTTATATAAAAAATAACTATTTTCATTTTGAAATATAAGTTAACCTAAGGGTAAATAGAAAATATTATAAATGTTTGTTTAATGATGGATTATGAATTTTAATGGCGCTTTAGTGGCGTCTTTTAAAAAAAGAAATTTGAATTTTCTTATCATATTTGTTTGATAATTTTATTATTTAGTGGTTAATTTGTATGGCTTTTTTTCTTTAATTAATGTATGATGTATTTGTATGAAAAAAATTATTATTTTAATTATAATTATTTGTTTTATTTTATATTTTATTCCACATAGGACTTATTTTAATCATGATTTTAATATTGAAACTTATTTTAGTGATTTTGATATGGATGGTGATGGAATAGATGATCAAACGGATATTTTAAATAGCGTTTTTGATTATATTGCTACTAAACCAAAGTATAAAAGTAAGTATTATAATGGTGGTTATCCAGATGATAATTTTGGTGTGTGTACGGATGTGGTGGCTTTTGGTCTTAAAGGTGCTGGGTATGATTTAATGAGTTTGGTTAATGAAGATATTTTAAATAATCCTAGTTTGTATGGTATTTCTAAGGCTGATAAAAATATTGATTTTAGAAGGGTTAGAAATTTGAAGATTTATTTTGATAGGCATGCGATTTCTCTGACAGTTGATGTTAATAAATTTAGTGAATGGCAAGGTGGAGATATTGTAGTTTTCAAAAATCATATTGGTGTTATTTCTGATAAACGAAATAGGAAGGGTATTCCTTTAGTTATTCATCATGCATCTGTTTATCAAAAAAGTTATGAGGAAGATATTTTAGGTTTTAGAAGTGATATTGTAGGTCACTACAGGATTAGTTAGTTGGGAGTTTTATGATGGAGAGTAAAAAGAGGTTTATTGCGAGAATATTTTATATTGTAGTTTTTTCTGGTTTGTTTGGCTGGGTTTATGAATTTATTTTTTATTATTTTAATTTTGGTATGGATAAGTTTTATTGGCAAGGTGGTAATTTTTTGCCTTGGATTAATATTTATGCTTATGGGGCATTACTTATTTATTTACTAACGTATAAGTTTACGAAAAATCCTTGGAAGGTTTTTTTTATAAGTGTTATTTCTACAGGAATTTTGGAATTTGTTTCAGGATATGCTATTTATACGCTTTTGGATGGAACTAGGTACTGGGATTATAATAAAGAAATTTTGAATTTTATGAATATTGGTGGTTTTGTTTGCTTGAGAAGTGTTTTATTTTTTGGTGTTAGTGGTTTGATTTTAATGTATTGGATAATTCCTTTTCTTAAGAAATTGGAGGATAAGGTTAATTTAAAAATTTATTTTAATGTTGCTTTGATTTTGTTTTCTATTGTGATGTTTGATGAACTTTATAATTTGATTTTTGCGAGGCTTTTTAATCTTCCAAGAATGCATGATGTGTATCTTAAATTAGGTGTTAATTTTATGAAATTTTAAGAGGTGATTTTTAATGGATAAATTTTGTATTGGCGATTTTTGTATGAATGTGCGTGATAAGAGAAAAAGTAGGACGATTATTTTAGATGATGAGGAACGAATTTTAATTTGTGGTTTAGGTGGTGTTTTTATGCTCCCTGGTGGCAGTATTGATAATGGTGAGACACCTTTAGAGACGGCTATTCGTGAAATCAAAGAGGAAACTGGGATGGAGTTTGATGATTTAACACCTTTTATGGAGCTTATTTATTATCAAAATAGCTATCCAGATGGTGATAGGGTTCTTACTACTCATTATTATACTGGAAAAAGTTGTGATGCTTTTCAAGGCGAAAGTGATTTAACTTTGGATGAAGCTTTAAATGGATTTTCATATAAGTTTTATGATTTTGGTGAGGTTTTTGATTTACTTGATTTAGAAACGGGTAATCCAAAGAAAAGATTTTTTGATAAAGAGCTTTCATTTGTTTTAAGAAATTATGAAGAAAGTATTTTAAAAAATAAAGTTAAGGTTTTAAAATGATTTTAAATGTTAGTGGTAGATGTGATGTGGTCGCTTTTTATACAGAGTGGTTTATGAGGCGATATAAAGAGGGTTTTTTGGACGTTAGAAATCCTTTTTATCATAATTTGGTTAGTAGAATTTATTTTAAGGATGTGGATTTGATTTTGTTTTGTACAAAAAATCCTATTCCTATTTTAAAGTATTTGAAAGAGATTGATAAGCCTATTATATTTCATGTAACTTTGACACCATATAAGAAAGATATTGAACCTAATGTGCCACCTAAGGGTCTTATTATTGAGGCGATAAAAAAGATTTCTAATATTATAGGTATTGATAATTTATATGTGAGGTATGATCCTATTTTTTTAAGCGAGCGGTATAATATTAGCTATCATAAAAAAGCTTTTGCTAATATGTGTCATTTGCTTAATGGTTATGTTAAAAATATTATTGTGTCTTTTATGGACGATTATAAAAATACCCGAAAAAATTGTAATGCTTTAAAATATAGAAATTTTACGGAGGAGGATTATAAGGAGATTGGCACTTCTTTTAGTGAAAGCGCTTCTTTAAATAGGATGACGGTACAAACGTGTTTTGAAAAAAGAAATTTAGGGGAGTATGGCTTTTTGGTTAGGGACTGTCTTTCTTCTTCTTTAGCTTTTAATATGACGGGCAGGAAGTATAAGAAGTGGAGTGCTCGTGGTGATAAATGTGGGTGTGTGCAGATGGTTGATGTTGGTGTTTATAATTCGTGCAAGCATTTTTGTAAGTATTGCTATGCGAATTATGATGAGGATTTGGTTTTTAAAAATTTTAAGGAACATGATGTTAATTCTTCTTTAATGGTTGGTCATTTATCTGATAGTGATATTATTAAGGTAAGGGTTAAGTAGAATTTTTTGTTTTAGATTTATAATTATAATGAGACATGAGGTAATTATTAAAATTATAAATATATTATTAAGCTTTTGTTAAAGTGGTTTTCTATTAAAACTTGGATAATTTTGTTTGAGTTTTTTTTCTATGATATAATGGTATTGACTTTCCAGTTTACTGTAATGTTATTATGTAAATGAGGAGGGGATATGGTGGTGATTTAATGTATAAAATTGGTGATTTTTCGAAGATTGTTGATGTACCTGTTAGAACTTTGAGGTTTTATGCGGAGTGTGGTGTGCTTATTCCTAGTTTGACGGATGAGTTTACTGGGTATAGATATTATGACGATAGTAATGTTTTAGAATGTGAGAAGATTAAGCTTCTTAAGTCTTTGGATTTTACTCTTGAGGAAATTATTCGTGTTAAGGATAATTTGACTGCTGATGTTTTTGAGAGTAAAAGAAGAGAAATCACTATGAAGATGTGCTTGCTTAAGGATAAGTGTGATATGCTTAGTGAGCTGCAAATTGGAATTGAAAATGGTTTAGATTTTTCTAGACCAGAGAAAGGAAAGGTTTTGATTAAATGAGATTTGATAATTTAAAAAGAAATGTTATTGTTTCTGGTGAACTTGGTAGCGGTAAGACTTTGGATGTTTTGTTTCCAACGGTTAGTGATATGATTGATAGAAAAGAAAGTTTATTTATTTTGGATGCTAAAGAAGAATATTTGAAGCATTTTTATGATAGGCTTAGTGATTATAATGTGCTTATTTTGAATTTAAAGGATACTGATTTATCTCTTTCTTGGAATCCACTTAGTTATCCTTATGAAGTTTATAAGAATGATAAGGATGCAGCTTATGATTTGATTGAGGATATGTGTAAGAATATTTATTATGATAAATCAAATGACGATCCTTTTTGGAATAATATGGCTTCTAGTTTTATTTCTGGACTTGTAGCGTCTTTATTTACGTTTGGTAAAGAGGACGAGATTAATTTTAATAGTATTAATGCGCTTCTTTCACATGATGGTAAGTTACTTAAAAATTTTGTGATGGCGAAGTTTTCTAGTAATTCTTATGTATCTACCATGACGATGCCGACGATTTCTTCTACAAGTGATACTAGGGCTTCTATTTTATCGGTTGCTAGAGAGCCTTTTTGTCCACTTGTTTCTAGGAAAAGGTTATCTATGCTACTCAGTAATTCTTCTTTTAGTTATAAGGATATTGTTTCTAAACCTACGGCAATTTTCTTTATTTCTAAGGAAGACGATGTGAGGGTTAATAGTCTTATTTCAATTTTTATTAGACAGCTTTATATGTTTATGTCTAAAGATAGTTTGGAAAGAAGATTTAATTTTGTTTTAGATAATTTTGATGTTTTAGAAAAATTAAGTGGTTTTTCTAGTATGTTAAGTTTTGGTATTAGTAAGAATATTTATTTTTACGTAGGTACGAGAAATCTAAAAAAATTAATTAATGTATATGGTTCTGGTATTTGTCAGCTTAGTGATGATATTGAGGTTAGAAAAAATTCTTATTATACGGTGATTGATGGTGTGTCTTGCAGTTTTGATAAGAAGAATGTTAAATATGAAATTTCTTCTTGTAAGGTTACTTATCCAAAATTAAAAGAGACTGCGGTTTCTACATTTGAAATTGATAGAGTGCTTTTGAGTGAGGAGAAATTTAAAGAAATTGTAAATAAAGTTTTAAATGAAGAAAAGTAGATATTTATATTTTCTTCTTTTTTTGGTATATTTATTTTGAGGATGGTGATTATATGAAATCTAAAGTTTATTTTATTAAAGGTATTAGCCCTGAAAATTTAGTTAAGGTGTATGATGCACTTAATTTTGATTTGAAGGGTAATGTTGCAGTAAAGCTTCATTCTGGTGAATATGGCAATCAAAATTATGTTAAGCCGGAGTTTGTTAAACCACTTATTGATAAGGTTCATGGTACGGTCACAGAGTGCAATACGGCTTATGCTGGTGCACGTAATACTTCGGAAAAGCATAAGAAACTTATGGAAGAGCATGGCTGGACTAGGTATTTTGATGTTGATATTATGGATAGTGATGGTGATTTTGCTTTAGATATTCCTGAGGGACGTATTTTAAAGGAAAATTATGTTGGTAATCATATGAAAAATTATGACAGTATGCTTGTTTTATCTCATTTTAAAGGTCATCCGATGGGTGGCTATGGAGGTGCTTTGAAACAGCTTTCTATTGGATGTGCGTCTTCCAAGGGTAAGAGTTTAATTCATACGGCTGGGGTATGTGACAATCCTGATATGCTTTGGGATAATTTACCTAGTCAAGATGCATTTTTAGAGGCTATGGCTGATGCGGCAAGCTCTGTTACTGATTATTTTAAAGGTAATATTTCTTATGTGAATATTATGTGCAATATGTCTGTTGACTGTGATTGCTGTGCGGTGGCTGAAGATCCTTGCATGTCTGATATTGGTATTTTGGCTAGTTTGGATCCTGTAGCTATTGATCAAGCCTGTATTGATTTGGTTTATTCTTCTTCTGATGCTGGTAAGGATCATTTGATTGAAAGAATTGAAAGCAGACATGGTATTCATACGATTGAGGCGTCTAATGCACTTGGTATTGGAAGTAGGGAGTATGAACTTATAGAGATAAAGTAGGATTTTCCTACTTTTTCGTTAATTTTGTACGAAAATTACTAGTAAAATATGTATTTTTTGTACGAAAAGTGATAAACTCTTTAGTAAGAGGTGATTTAATGTATAGAAAAATTGAGGTGGAACTTCAGAAGTGGGCTTGTGATTATAAAATGCCATTAATGCTTATTGGGGCAAGGCAAACTGGTAAGACTTATATTTTAGAGGAGTTTTGTGAAAAAAATTTTGAGAATTATATTTATATTAATTTGGAAAGAGAGGCTGATATTGTTTCGATTTTTGATAAAACTCTCGATCCTGATAAGATAGTGGAAAATATTGAAATTATTAAGAATGTGGTTATTAATCCTTTAAATACGGTGATTTTTTTTGACGAAATCCAAGTGAGCGAGAGGGCTATTTCTTCTTTGAAGTATTTTTGCGAAAGTAGTAAGCCTTATAAGGTTGTTTGTGCGGGCTCTCTTTTAGGGGTTAAGGTTAATAGGTTTAAGTCTTCTTTTCCAGTTGGTAAGGTTACTATTAAGTATTTATATCCAATGGATTTTGAGGAGTTTTTACTGGCTCTTTCTATGGATAAGCTTGTTTTTGAGATTAAAAAGCATTTTGAACTTTCTTCGGCAATGTTAGAACCGGTTCATGAGAAGGCACTCGATTTATATAGAAAGTATTTGGTTTTGGGTGGTATGCCACAAATGATTAATAATTTTATTCAAAATGATATGAATATTGCACATGTTAATTTTGAAATTCAAAATCAAATTATAACTTCTTATTTGGCTGATATGAATAAGTATACAGAAAATAGTGAGGGTATTAGAAATAGTCAGATTTATAATGCGATACCTAAAGAGCTTGCCCAGGAGCACAATACGTTTAAATATAGTATTGTAGATAAGGATGCACGTAAGGTGAGATATGAGAGTAGTTTGGACTGGCTTTTATCTAGTAATATGGTTTTAAAATGTCCTTTAGCTTTAAAAAATGAGTCACCTTTGAAAGCTTTTTCGGATGAGGATAAGTTTAAGATTTATTTAAGTGATACGGGGCTTCTTAGGGCTTTATCTAATTTAGATTATAGGGAAATTTTACTTGATAAAAATGAGATGTATAAAGGTGTTTTGACAGAAAATTATATTGCGTGTATGTTTTATCCTGAATTTAAGGAACTTTATTATTATACTTTTGATAAATATGAGATTGATTTTTTAATTAAAATTGATGGTGATATTATTCCAGTAGAGGTTAAAAATGGAACTAGAACGAGTAGCCGAAGTTTAAATGAATATGTGAAAAAATATAGTCCTAAGTATAGTATTAGAATATCTTCTAAAAATTTTGGCTTTGAAAATGGAATTAAGTCTGTTCCTTTATATGCGAAAAATAACTGTTTTTTGAT
>CAKPAT010000066.1 GCA_934133155.1 uncultured Bacilli bacterium | reverse complement strand
CATCCAAGTAATTGATTATAAAAAACTTAATAGTTATGCAAGTAATTTATGGAGCCGTAATTTACCGGTTATGGCAAATAGAGGTCTTATTTTTGACCGTAATGGAGTTATTTTAGCTGATAATGTGACAACAACTTCATTGGTACTTATTCCAAATCAAATTAAAAATAAAGAAGAAGTTTCTGATAAACTAGCACAAATTCTAGGTGTGACTTATGATGAAATGTACAGGCATGTGAGTAAAAAAACTTCTATTGAAAGGGTACACCCTGAAGGAAGAAGGCTTTCTTATGAGGTGGCTGATAAGATTAAAGCTTTGAATTTTGATGGTGTTTATTTAGTTAAAGAGGCACAGAGATCTTATCCTTATGATACTTATTTAGCACATACTTTGGGATTTGTTGGTATTGATAATCAAGGTTTAAGTGGTATTGAGCTTACTTACAATGATTATTTAACGGGTAAAGATGGGGCGATTAAGTATTACAGTGATGCGAAAGGCAATAAGCTTAAATTAAGTGAAGTTTATGAAAAACCGCAGGATGGCATGAATATTACTTTGACGATTAATAATGAAATTCAAGCTTCTTTGGAAAGAGAACTTAATAATGCGGTTACCAAGTATAATCCTGATAGAGCGATTGGTATTGTTATGAACCCAAATAATGGCGAAATTTTAGGTATATCTTCTAGGCCTAATTTTTCACCTAATAATTATCAAAACTATAATGTTGAAGAAATTAATCGGAATTTACCAGTTTGGGCAACTTATGAACCAGGTTCTACTTTTAAAATTATTACTCTTTCAGCGGCTTTAGAGGAAGGCAAGGTTGATTTAGATAAAGATACTTATTTTGATAGTGGAAGTATAAAAGTGGAAAATGCGACTTTACACTGCTGGAAACATGGTGGACATGGTAAGGAAACTTTTTTACAAGTTGTAGAAAATTCATGCAATCCAGGGTTTGTCATTTTAGGTCAAAGGCTTGGAGTTAATACTTTATTTGATTATATTGATAAGTTTGGTTTTGGTAAAAAAACTGGTGTTGATTTGAATGGTGAAGCTAACGGTATTATTTTTGACAGGTCTAAGGTTGGTCCGGTTGAACTAGCGACAACAGCTTTTGGTCAAGGTGTTTCGGTTACTCCTATTCAGCAGATAACGGCGGTTTCGGCGGCTATTAATGGTGGTATTTTATATAAGCCTTATATTGTTAAAAGTATTAATGAGTCAGAAACTAATACGGTAGTTTTAGAAAATAAGAAAACTAAGGTTAGAAGAGTTATTAGTAAGGAAACTAGTGAAAAAGTAAGGTTCGCTTTAGAAAGTGTTGTAGCAAATGGTAGTGGTAGAACTAGTTATATTGATGGGTACCGTGTTGGTGGTAAAACAGGTACGGCACAAAAGGTTTCTAATGGTAGATATTTAGATAATAATTATATTTTATCTTTTGTAGGTTTTTTACCGGCGGATAATCCTCAGGTTGTGGTTTATATTGCGATTGATAATCCTAAAGGAACTGTTCAGTATGGTGGCACAACTGTTGGACCAATTAGTAAAGCTGTTTTAAAAGACTGTATTAAGGCTTTAGATATTAAGCCATCTTCTGGCGGTCTTGCTAAAAAATATAAGTGGCCGGATTTAAAAGTTATTACTGTTAGTGATGTGACTTCTAAATCTTTGATTGAGGCTAAAAAAATGCTAGAAGGACTTAATGTTGAGGTTAGTGGTGATGGTGATACGGTTATTTCACAATCTCCAGAGGCAGGTGTGCAATTAGAAGAAGGAAAAACGGTTAGACTTTTTATGGGGTGATATGATGACTATTTTAGTTAAATCTGTTATGGCAGTTTTTTCGGGGTTTGTGTTATCTTTAATTTTTGGTTTTTTCCTTATTCCTTTTTTAAGAAAAAAGCATGCAGCACAGTGTTTAAGTGTTTATTTGGAAAGGGCTCACAAATCTAAGGTAGGAACTCCTACTATGGGTGGTTTTATCTTTATTCTACCCACTTTGCTTATTACACTTTTTCTTATTTTAACTGGTAAAATGGAGGTCACTTATTCTTTAATCATTATTATTTTTACATTTTTGTGCTATTTTATGATTGGTTTTATTGACGATTATTTAATTATTAAAAAGCATAATAATAAAGGACTTAGTAAGAAACAAAAGTTTTTAATGCAACTTTTTGTGGCTGTTTTATTTTTCTATTTGTTTATGCTTGGTGATAATGAGCCTTTACTTTGGATACATAGTTTACATTTTAAGGTTGATATTGGATTTTTGTATGGTATTTTCATTTTATTTGTTTTAGTTGCCAGCAGTAATGCGGTAAATATTACTGATGGACTTAATGGTTTAGCAGGGGGTTTATGTGCAATTGCTTTCTTTACTTTTGGGGTTATTTCTTGGAATACAGGATGGCTTTTAGGATATGAAGATATTGCGGTTTTTTCTTTTATTTTAGTAGGCTCTCTTTTAGGCTTTTTACTTTTTAATACAGGACGTGCTTTAGTTTTTATGGGTGATACTGGTTCACTTTGTTTAGGGGCTACTTTGGGGGCATACGCGATTATTACAAGACATGAGGTTTTACTTGTTTTAATTGGTATTGTGTTTGTTTTAGAAACTTTAAGCTGTATTATACAGATTATTTACTTTAAAATTACGAGAAAAAGATTATTTTTAATGACACCTATCCATCACACTTTTGAAAAGAAAGGGATGGCGGAAGGTGATATTGTAAAATTATTTTGGACGATTGGGCTTATCGGCTCAATGTTCGCTTTAATTTATGGGGTTTTATTATGAAGAAAATTGATTATTTACTTTTTGGTTTAGTTGTTACAATTTCTTTATTTGGTCTTTTAATGGTTTACTCTTCTTCCTCTATTTGGGCAGAATATAAATTTGACGATCCTTTCAAATATTTAAAAACGCAAGGTATGTTTCTTATTTTAGGAATTATTTTAATGATTATATCTTCTAAAATTGATTATAAAATTTATTATAAATACACCTTTAAAATTTTTATTGTTTGTTTGATTTTACTTATTTTGGTTTTGATTTTCGGTTCTGAAAGAAACGGTAGTAAAAGTTGGTTTGGAATTGGCTCTTTTGGTATTCAGCCGAGTGAATTTATGAAACTTGCGATGATAATTTTTACAAGTAGATATTTGTATAATAATAGAAAAGACATTAACAATATTAAAAAAGGCGTAATTCCTATTATTTTGCTCACTTTATTTATTTTCTTTTTAATTATGTTACAACCTGATTTTGGTACTGGTGTGATATTAGTTATAAGTGTGATTGGTCTTTTATTTGTAGCAGGAGTAAATTATAAGTTTTTTTTGAAAATATTTTCTATAGGTGTTTTAGGATGTGCAGGTCTTATAATTATGGCTCCATACCGTATTAAAAGAATTTTATCTTTTTTAAATCCTTGGAGTGATCCTTTAGGCAGTGGATTTCAAATAATTCAGTCATTATATGCGATAGGTCCTGGTGGGTTATTTGGGTTTGGTTTAGGGGGATCTAGGCAAAAACATTTCTATTTACCTGAACCACAAACCGATTTTATATTTTCTATTATTAGTGAGGAATTTGGTTTTTTAGGTGTTTTAATTGTATCTGCATTATTTTTTCTTATCTTTTATAGAGCTTTAAAAATAGCCCTTAAATGTGAAGATTTATTTGGAAAATTTTTAGCTTTTGGTATTGTTTTTACTTTAGGTTTTCAAGCTATTTTGAATTTATGTGTTGTAATAGGTCTTATTCCGGTTACAGGTGTTACTTTACCATTTTTAAGTTATGGTGGTTCTAGTTTACTGATTACCCTTTTCAGTATGGGAATTATTTTAAATATTAGTAGGCATAATAACTAAAAAATGATATACTGATTTTAAGGAACTGATTGTTTTGGAAGAAGAAATTTTACAAAAGCTTTTAGAAACAGAAGAAGAAATGGAAAAAAATTCTAAACGATATTCTTTAGAAGAAGTATTAAAAAGTATGGAAAGTAGAAATGAGCAAGATTGATTAACTTCCTCATTTTTTAATGTAACTTTTTTGCATTTTCCATAGGTTTTCAAACTATTTTGAATTTATGTGTTGTAATAGACCTTATTCCAGTTACCGGTGTTACTTTACCTTTTTTAAACATGGCGGAACTATCTTTTAGTATATATGATAAATAAAAAAAAACGAGCAAGTTAATTTATTTTTAGGAATTTTTACGTATTTCTTTTATAACCATAAATAATGCAGTAACAAGTCTATTAAATCTAGAACGCTCAACGTAATTTATAAGATTTGGATAGTTTGCCTTTAGATATAAATAACCCGATTCTGTGTTTTACCTATACATTCAATTAATAATTGTATAGAAATAATTTCTGAATCACTCACCTTAGCTTTATCTTTATTTTTTCTATTTTTTATAGTCTCAGGAATGCATTTTTCATATAAACTCGAGATTTATGGTATTATCTAATAAATCATTCATTTTGGTACCTCTATTCTAGTCAAATATAAAGTACCATATTTTGAATGATTTTTCTATACTTATAAATCAACTAGCACAATGCGTTAAATATCATGATATAATTTAAATGGAGGTAATTTATGAAGAAAATGAATGTTATTGTAGTCTTTGATAAAGACTTAAAACAAACTTTGATGTGTAAAAGAACTAAAGAACCATACATGGAAATGTATAATCTTGTAGGTGGCAAAATAGAAAAAGAAAATGATGGCTTAAACGAGGCATATCGTGAATTAGTTGAGGAAACTAACATAACTAAGGATGATATTGAGCTAACTCATTTTATGAATTTAACTTATGTTAAATGGAATAAAGAATTAGAAGTATACTATGGTGTTCTTAACAAAGATGTAGAACTTATTGAAGAAGTTAATAAACTTGAATGGGTAGATATTAATGAAAACTTCTTTGATATGACAAGATATGCTGGTGAAGGAAATATAGGCCATATAATAGAAGAAATAAGAATAGATATGAAATAATAATCGGCAAAATGTATTGCCTTTTTAATTGCTTATATTATTATATTTATCAATAAAAGGGGTGGAAATTGAATAGATCTCAGTCAAAAATATTTCAATAATATTTTAACACTAGAGTATCACAACCAATAAATAAATTTTGTTAGTTAAAAACTAACTAGAAAGAATAATAAATTGTAAGTTAAAAATAACTTACAAAATATATTATACGAGGATGGATAAACATGAAAAATGGTTACATAATTGTATTATCTGGAATATCAGGAGCTGGCAAATCACATTTTATTAAAAGTATTACAGAAAGATTTGATAATTTTGAGAAACTAGTTGCAGTTACAACTAGGCAACAAAGAAAAGGAGAAATTGAAGGAAAAGATAAATTTTTCCTTAATCTAGATGAATTTAACAAAAAAAATAATAATGGCGAAATGTGTACAGTAAATAATGTTTTTGGTAACATGTATGGTTATTTTAAAAGTGATATTAATAAAACAAATAATGGAATTTGTTTAATATCAGAATTATACTATAAAGAAGTTGAACAATTTAAAAAGGAACACCCAAATACAATAAGCGTATATATTTTACCTGACGATATATCAAAAACTATTGAAGAATTAAAAGCACGAAATACTTCTAAAGAAGAATTTGAAAAGAGAATCAATGATATAAAAACAGAATTAGGATTCTTTCATGAACCAACTACTACTTCTTTTGATATTTTAGTTACTAACAAATATGATCAACAAAGCATAGAATTATTTATTGATCAATTATTACTAAAAATATCAGAATTAGATAATCAAAAGAATCAACAGTTACTTTTATCAAATAATCATTCAAGTTATTCTGAAGTGGTTGATCAATATGTAACAGATGATGAAAAAAAAGATGTAATATATACTTCTTTTGATGGAGATGACATGCATTACTTACATAATATATGCAATTATGAAATTTCAAGAGGAAACATACCGTTGAATCCCGAAACATCACTTGGATACTATGTTTCAACTGTTACCTTAGGTGGTAAAAAAACAGAAGTTATGAAAGATTGTCTTACTTTAGAAATGTTAGCAAATAAAATGAGCGTTTATTCTAAAGAACATCGTTCATTATCTGAAGGAATTTTAGCAGAAATGATTTTATGGAATTTAAAGAAAAATAAGGGATTAGATATTATTGAGGGTGTAACGCACCTATCTAATTCAAAATTAACTTCTTTAACAAAAGATCAATTAAATGAATATTTGTCAAAAATTGATCCATTAATTAGATATGAATTGTTTAATAATTTATTAACTAATTATCAAGAAAATCCACATAAAAGTGCTTATATTATTGCCAATATGGAAAACTTCAAACATATTGATTGGGCAAGAGCGTATTGTTATAAAAATAGTTTATGTCCAATTAGTCCTCAAAATATTCTTCCACTATACCTTTATGAAGGAAAAGATGATGAATATATAAAATCACGTTTGGAACTTTTAAAACGTTCTGATAAAATTTTATTATTTATTGACAGAAACAATTTAGAAGAAGACTTACAACGATTAGATCAATATTCTATGGCAGAAATTTACTATGTTACTAACCATTTAAAAGATAAAACAATTGAGTTTATTGGTTGGGATGAAGCATTAGTTCCAAAATATAATCCAAATAATAAGTGGTCTTTAACAACAAATGAAGACATTGTTATAAGAAAAGTGTTAAAATATTAATGGAGGTTAAAATGATTGAAAATTGTAGTAAAAAAGATTTAGAAATAGCAAAAATTCTTTTAGATTATTTAAAAGAAACAGAAGATGAAAATAGTATTTTAAAAGGAAATTTATTAAAAGAAGAAGAAAAACGATTTATTTTTAATGATTTAAATGCATTTATAATAGGGTTAGTTGCAGACCAATCAGTAAAGGCTGAAATAGCATGGAGCTTACCATATAAACTTGCACAAAGAATGGGAGGCTTTAATATTTCAGAAATTTTAAACAAATATAAAGTGGAAGATATTG
>CAKPAT010000065.1 GCA_934133155.1 uncultured Bacilli bacterium | reverse complement strand
AGATTATTGACAAAAAATCACACCAAAATTCCTTTATTATGGATTTCTTTTAATCTAAAAAAATATAAAAAAGATGGTGCTAAAAATTCATGCGTTTTACATATTCATCCGTCATTACAAGAAGATGAATATGTAATCGAAACGATGAAAAAGTTATGTGATTATATTCGAGAAAATTACGATATGGAGGAAATAACATGATTAGAATTATTGAAGGTGATTTATTCACTACAGACGCTCATTTCATTGCTCATCAAGTAAATTGTATGGGAGTAATGGGGTCTGGCGTAGCATTACAAGTAAAAGAAAAATATCCTCATGTGTATAAAGAATATGCTAAAGTTGCTTCATCTGAAATGTTGGGGAAAGTTCAAATTGTTCCAACGAATCCTAAATATCTTGGATATGATTCAGGAAGTATTGCTATTCCGAATAATGAACAATGGATTTGTAATTTGTTTGCTCAAAATAATTGTGGTTATGGCAAACAATATACAGATATGGAGGCTTTAGAAAAGTGTTTTAGGACAATCTATTTAAAAGTATGTGAAAAAAATAATAATTTCGGTGCGAAGATTGCAATGCCATACAAAATTGGATGTTGCCGAGGTGGTGCAAATTGGGACGAAGTGTATACAATGATGGAAGAAATTTTTAAATATTGCAACGTAGAATTGTGGAGGTTAGATAACGAATGAGAATATTGATATTATCAGTTTTAATTGTCTTATTGTTTCGTAGAATTGTAGGTACACCAGCGTCATTGAGCAAAGTTATTTACAAACGAAAAATGCAAAAAATAAACGAAAAATATAATCTTCAAAAAATGAGTCATCAGCAACTTGATAGTATAAATTTCTCTGCATTGATAATAAGTCTTATTTTAGAACTGTTTATGGTTATTTTTTACATAATTGTGGGAAGTGCGATTGGTACAAAAACAGCTATCGTATTATCGGCAGTAGAGGTAGTATCTGTATTTATTTGGATTATTCTCAGATTTAACGAATTAGACAAATTTTTTGAATGTAGATATAGTGATTTAAAATTCCACAGATTATACTCATTATTTAATTTGATTTTGGATTATATGTATTATCCGTATACAATTTACATGTTGATGAAATAAAAAAAGGAGGGAATCAAAAATGTCTGCACAAATTGATTTAGAAACAAGAATGAAAACTTTTTATGAGCAAGTTCCTAAAACAAAACTTATGAGAAGATGCCCTGTTGCAATCAGAATTGATGGTAAAGCATTTCATACTTTTACAAGAGGTTTTCATAGACCTTTTGATGATATCTTAATAGATTCAATGCAGAAAACTATGAAGTATCTTTGTGAAAATATTCAAGGGTGTGTATTAGGATATAGTCAATCTGATGAGATTACATTGATTTTGATTGATTATCAGAAATTAGAATCAGGTGCTTGGTTTGATTATGAAGTGCAAAAAATTGCTTCTATATCAGCTTCAATGGCGACTATGGCATTTAATAAATATTTCAGAGAAAACGTGATAGATTTCAAAGAGATGATGAAATATTCTGCATGTTATAATTTATTACAAGACCAACTACAGGCATACATTTCATCTGTAAAAAAAGGAGCTATGTTTGATGCGAGATGTTTTAATATTCCAAAAGAAGAAGTGACAAATTTGATTTATTGGAGGCAGTTTGATGCAACTAGAAATTCTGTTCAAATGGTAGGACGAGCTAATTTCTCTCAGAAAGAATTAAATAGAAAAGGTCATACTATGATTAAAGCTATGTTAAAAACTCAAAAAGGTATTATTTGGGAAAACCTGCCAATTCATTATCAAAGAGGAAGTTGCTGCATAAAAAAAGAAGATACAGAATCGCTTGATTCTTATAAAACATGGGTTATTGATAAAGAAATTCCTATTTTTAAGGGCGAGGATAGAAAATATATTGATGATTTGATTTTTGTAGGAGAATGAAATTCAGATTTTATGAGGGATGGCTTATGACAGTATTAGAGTTTAGAAATGAATTGATGAAACGATTAAATACAAGTGCTCATCGTTATCATGGTGGAACTTGCAATGGAATGGAATATCCTAATATAGAAACTTTTGACATAGATGAAGTATATGAAATTATTGATAGAGTGGCAAATGGAGTCCCAGAAGATGGAGGAGAATAAGCAGAAATATGTTAGTACCAGCTATATTATATAAAGAAGAAATAATTAAAGAATTTCAAAAACTTTATTATACAGATGATATGTTTTTTGAAACAGGCTGTTTAGAACAATGGTATCCTAATATTTCAGATATGCCAGAAGAAGGGCGATTTGATTATGCGATAATTAATGGGAGTAAGTTGATAGGCTATCTTAGTTATCAAGTGGATTATTATGTATCTAAAGCATATAATTTTGGTTTGATATCGTTTGATAGAGGAAATCCTATTATTGGAAGAGATTTATTCAATAAAATGGAAGAGTTAGTACATCGTTTTCATAGAGTTGAGTGGAGAATGATTGGAGGCAATCCGGTCGAGGAACATTATGACAAGTTTTGTGAAAGATATAATGGTAATAAATATTTCTTAAAAGATGCAATTAGAGACCGAAATGGGAATTATCACGATGATATCATTTATGAAATTGTAAATGAATAAAGGAGATTCCTGTATAACAAAAAATGTGGAGGTATAGCAATGAAATGGTCGGAAGCAAAAGAAAAAGTAGATAATAAAGTATGGGCTGACTTGGAATTAAGACCGACAGGGAAAGTCCTGACAAAAGAACAGTACGATTATGCAATGTACTATGCAAAGCATACAGGGATTGATTGTAGATATATAAAATCGTTTGAAGAAGGAAAATATCTGCGTCTCGGGAGTTGGTTTGGCGGCGCATCATATTACTTTTTCTTCGGAGGTCAACCGGAAGGCATTTTCGAAACAGCTATTACAAATGAATGGGGAATTATTGAAACTTTCAAAGAATATTACGAGGATTTTTCTTATGGTAAATTAGGGAAAATAGAATTTGATGAGTAGGTGATACATGCGAAAATTATTTTACTAGCGTATTTAATAATTGTTCTTCTGACTACAATTTGTGCAACGCCATGCGCATTGAGCAAGAGAGTATGGAAGAAGAATATTTTAAAAAGTCGAAATGAAATTGAGAAGAGTTGTACTAATTCAAAAGACGTAAAGTTAATGATAGATATTACTATTACAAGTATTCTTCTATGCAATTTGTTTTCAATTATCATGTTTGTGATTATAGGATGCATGATTGCAACAAAAATAGCTATAATCTTAACGTCATTAAAGGCTGTTTTCATTTTCATTAACTCTTGGACTAGTATTGCTGATTTATACAATGTTTTGGAGAAGAGAATTGATGAAATTAAATTCCCTAGATTTTATTTATTGTTTAATTTAATTTTAAAATATAGCGTTTGTCTATATGGTATATACATGCTGTTAAAATAATAGAAGAGGATGATAATACAATGAAAAAAGAAATTACAGAGTTAAGCACAGGTACTCATTTTGAATTTAAAGGTTATGAGTGGATTGTATTAGACAACAACGTGGATGGCGGTGTTCTGGCAATCATGGCATCTGCTTGGAACAACGAAGAGTATAGCTTCGATGATGACGGCTGTAACAACTACGCAAAGTCAAGCCTGCGTAGAAAGCTGCTCAATGAACTGCTTCCTGTGTTGGGTAAGGATAATCTTATTCCTCATGAGGTTGACATGGTAGCTGATAACGGAGATGACCGTTACGGCACAGTCACAGATAGAGTTTTCATCCTGAGTTGTGATGAATACAGAAAGTACCGTAAGCACGTTCCGCTACTCCCTGAATGGATGTGGACTTGCACACCTTGGTATACCCCGAACACCGGGGGCGGTAGCTACGTTCGCTACGTGAATACGGACGGTTTTCTGAACAACTACAGCAACGATGTGTACGACAGCTATGGGGTTGCCCCGGCTTGTGTATTCAATCCAGAAAAAATGAATTTCGAATATAAAATAGAGATTAGAGAGAAAAAAGATGAAATCTAAAAAATGTTAGATTATCTGTTATCAATAGGATTATATGAAAAATGTTCTGAGAAGAATCCTTATAGATGACTGTATTATGAACAGCAAATGCTACAAACGGATAAAACAATTCCAATTAAAGAATTAGTAGAACGTTTTATTGAACTTGATAAAGAGTTTCATGTCGAATCTTGGAATATCATGCAGACATTAAATGAAACAATTAAGTATCTAAGAGAGATTGTGAAGTAAAATATGAAAAGTAGTTTATATGATGAGGTGAAAAAAATGAAAATATTATCAATACATAATGACCATATCAAACAATCAAAACCAGAAAAAGAGTATGGTTGTGTTTGTAATAAATGCGGTACAGTATTTATTTTTAAAGAGTTTGAAGCTTGTATTCCAAGATGTCCTAATCCAAATCCTAGTCAATGCACAGTTAGATGTCCAAACTCTAATTGTCAAAATGTTATGACATTGGCTCTGTGTAAGGAATTTAAAACTCCTGAAGATAAAGACGAGTTTGAGCAATATATAACGAATAAAAATAATGAGGTAAAATAAAAAATGGAACACTTAGTACAGTTTGCAATTAACGTTGACGATGAGAAAATCAAGCAAACAATTGAAAGCAATGTAATGAAACAGATTGTTAATAAAATTTCAGAAGAATGCTTGAATGAAATTGTTGATAAAGATAGTAATTATCCATTTAAGATAAGACAATTAGTAAACAATAATATTCAGAGATTTTTTGAACAAAACAAAGATTTGATTATTTTTGAAACAAGTAATAAATTAGCTGAGAAGTTGGTAAAATCAAAAATGATTAGAGAAGCTGTAGAAAAACTATTATGAGAATAAAAACAATGAATGAATTATTTTTATATCGCAGCGGAAAAGATAAAGACCCCACATTAGATATTGCTATAGGTAAAAATATAGAAAATAAGGATTTTTTTGAAACAATGGGAATGAATGAAAGCCAGTTACCAGATGCTTATAATATTCAAAGTCAAGCCCTTGTTCAGTGTCGTAAACACAAAAAAGAAAAGGGTAAATAAAAAATGGCTTAAAAAATATGGATATAAATGGAAAATAGTTACAATTCGTAGAGGGCATATAAAAACTAATACAGATGGCTCGATAGAATTTATGGGAGAATAAAAGTATGGTAATGATTTGTATAGCTGAATGCACAGCAGTAAATAAGAAAAGTAAAGCAAAAGGTTTTCGAGATTTGAGAATAGGAGACATCATGCGGTTTACTGTTCCTCTTGGAGCTGTTGGCAGAAGTCCAGGTGGAAGGTCAACATACGCAACATATATTGATTGCAAAAATATGAGAACAGGTGAAGAAGGTTTTCATTCTTTTAATCAAATAGAGAAATATCTTAATTGTTATGATTTTAAACAAATATATTCCATTTAAAGGAGAAAATATGATAGATAGACTATTACGTGAAAGTGATGTGATTAAAGCGATTCAACAACAGAATAATTTGTCAGTTGAAGATATTTCTAAAACCATAGAACAAATAAGAGAAGCTAATTTATGGGAACGTCCCATGCGTAGAGTAATCACAATCAAATTGATTTACGATATATCTGACCCTGCATTTGAAGATGAAGACAATCTAACAAAGAAAGAAATAATAGAAGAAATGACTCGAAAGCAAATACAGGAAGTCTTTGAATGTGAAGATGATTTGATGGATATTAAGATAGAATGTGAGGATATTTAAGATTATGAAAAATAAATATTCCAAAAAACAATTAGAAGAACTATATAATTGCAAAATTTTTAAAGATTCTGGAACTGATGAAGAACATTTATTTTGGATAGCACAAGGTTTACCATTTACAGAAAATGGAGAAGATAATTTATTTACGTCTGCTATGGGATGGGATTTAGACGAATTACATGAAAATATTAGAGAAGAAATTCGAGACTCATGTATTGTATTTGAATAGGGAAATGAAAACCTTGTTTTATAAAGGAAAAAATGATGGAAACATTTTATACTGTAATTAATAATAACGGTCGTATACAAGCAATGTTTAAAGATGAGAAAAACGCAAAAAAATATAAAGATTGTCATTTTCCTGATAATTATCAAATTGTAGAAAGTAATTTTGATGATAATGATATTTGTGAACCTTTTAATTATGTTTTTATTGTGTGTATGATATATCTGAATGGCATAAATAGCAGTAAACATATAAGTATACATTTTGATTTTTGCAGAGAATGTTTAAAAACTAAGGAAGAATATAAAAAAGATTTTACTGACATAACGATTTGTAACAAAAATAATTTACAAATTATTCTAAACAGGAAATTACCAGAAACTTGTGACAAACTTAAAATTAAAAGAGAATACACAGAACTTCTACAAGAATTAAAAGAAGAAATATTATCTTCGCTTTTAGAGAAAAATATAACAAATGGCATATCAGATTACCAATCAAACAAAGCAGCAAAACAGAATATTTTAAAAGCAATAGAAAATAAATTATATATTAAAGTAGAATGAAAAAAGGTGATTAAAAATGACAAAAGAGCAAAAAATGATTTCTCAAATAATTCAAGATACTTTGGATTATGCGTATTGCGATAATTGCCGATATAATAAAGAGATACGCCCAAAAACAGAAGAAGATGATAACCCCTGTGAAGATTGCCACAGAAAATATAATCAATGGGGTGTATCAAAAAAGGTTGCTAATTCTATAGCAATAGAAATTTCTAAAATTCTTGGACATTCGTTCAAAGAAAATCCAAAAACAGAGAATAACTAATACGAAGAAATATTATTTTCTTATGCAGTTGCAAATGCTAGGGAAATAAACACTTTTATAACTACAGAGAAAGGATTAATAGTAAATTCTAGGATAATATGATTGCGCAATCTCTATAAAAATAAGAGACTTTGAATACAGAAAATAAAAATAATAATTCAACAGGATTAAACTGGAAATTAGTAAACTTTTGCGAATTTGATAAATACGCAATAAAGTCATAC
>CAKPAT010000064.1 GCA_934133155.1 uncultured Bacilli bacterium | reverse complement strand
ATGAAACTTGTATTGTTCGTGATAGGGCTTTTTTGCGTAGATTTGATAGGGTTGATGTTTTAGAACCTGATAGAGATGCGACTATTAAGATTTTGTTGGGTACAATTCCAAAGATTGAATATAAAACTGGTATTAAGATGATTAATAATCATTATATTCAAACTCTTTTAATGGAATCTATTGTTGATGCTACTAGTGAATATAAACGTGTTTACGGTCTTTCAGCAATGTATCCAGATGTTTCTTTATCTGTTTTATCAGGAGCTTTTTCTAATGCACTTTTTAATGATAGCTCTGAGGTTGGGGTAATGGATGTTTACTGTGCCATTCGTGATAGTAAAAGAATTTATCCAGATAGTAGAGTTAAAGAGGGACTCGCTTTTAGAGAAAAATTTAAAAGGATTTGTGATGATACTGGTATTGTTTTACCACCTTTTAATATAGAAGATATTGATACCGGTAATGATTTGTGAGCTTTTTTGGGCTCTTTTTCTTTAATAAAATGCTTTTAAATGTCATTTAATTATGTTAGAATTATTGTAAGGAGGTATGGTAAATGAGAAGTGTACCACTTAAAAATTATATTATTTGTTTTGTGATTATTGTTTTAACTGTTTTACTTTCTTTTTATATCCGTGATTGGTATATTACGACTAAGGAGTATTATGCAGAAAACTCACCGGTGAAAGAAGTTATCAGTGAGATTAAAGAGGACGAGATTAGTAATTATATTTTGGAAAATCCTAAGTTTGCAATTTATGTTTCTTCGGAGAAAAATGTTTCTATTAAAGATTTTGAGGGAGACTTTAGGGACATAATTAAAAAATTGGAAATTCAAAATAATTTACTTTATTTGAATTCTGATGATGTTAATATGGAAAACTTTATAAGTGATATGAAAAGAAATTTTGGCGGTAAGGTGAATAAATTTTCTTCTTCTTCGGAGGCAACTTTATATGTTTTTGAAAATGGTAAAATTGTTTCTGTTATTAATGATTTGAATAATTATTCATCTAAAAATTTAAAGAAGTTATTAGAGAGGTTTGAATTATGATTAATGTTGTTTTATATCAGCCAGAAATTCCACAAAATACTGGCAATATTATGCGTACTTGTGCAGCTAGTAATGCTAAACTTCATTTGATTAAACCTTTAGGGTTTAGTTTAGATGAAAAGGTAGTCAAAAGGTGTGGAGCTAATTATATTGATGAATGTGATTATACAGTGTATGAAAATTACGAAGATTTTTTAAGTAAAAATCATGGTAAATTTTATTTTTTAACAAGGTATGGTCAAAAACCACATTCTGATTTTGATTATCATGATACATCGGAAAATATTTATTTAGTTTTTGGTAGGGAAAGTACAGGAATTCCAAAAGAAATTTTAAAAGATCATTTGGATACTTGTTTAAGAATTCCAATGACGGATAAGGTTAGAGCTTTAAATTTATCTAACTGTGTGGCGATTATGGTTTATGAGGTTTTAAGACAACAAGGATATCCTGATTTACTTTTTTGTGAGCCTTTTAAAGGAAAAGATTATTTAACTAGGGGTGAATAAGTGTGGGTTTAGCTTTGATTTTAATTATAATTATTTGTATTCTTTTTACGATTATTGGGTATTTATCTTATGATACTTCGATGGGGCGTAGGCTTAGAGGATTAATCGATGATGAACTAATTTTATCTTCAGATAGTCCTGATAACGTTTGGGATAAAAACGAAAATGTTTTAGATAACAAAAATGAGAGGGTTTACGGAAATAATTTGGATACTACGTCTACTTTGGAGACGATAGACAGTTTAAACTCTGATATATCTAATAAACCAAATATACCTAGAAATATTGATGGTGATTTATTAAGAGTATTTATTGGTAAGAATTTTGAAAAAATTACTTCTAGAAAATTTAATTTTTCAGCGTTTTTCTTTAATGTATTTTATTTATTTTATAGAAAGATGTTTGCTTATGGAATAATTTATTTTTTACTTAATTTTGTTGTTTTAAATTACATAAGCAGTGAATATGGTGGATTTATATTAAGCCTCATTCTTGGTTTTGTGTTTAATCCTCTTTATTTAAATTTTGCGAAGAAAAAGGTTGCTACTGTTAAGGGGGCTAACGCTGGAAAAACTGATGGTGAATTAATTGGTATTTGTGCAAGTAAGGGTGGCACTAGTATTCCTCAAATTTTCTTAGGTATTTTAGCAGAACTTGGAGTTGGTATTTTACTTATTACTTTATCTATTCTTTTAGGTATTGGTGGTTTTATTGTTGATTTGGTTAATCCAAGTAATTGGTCTTCTGCTGATATTAGTAAAGACTATTCTTCCTATAAGAAAATTTCTTTAAGCGATGTAAGTGTAGGCAGTTATTCTTGTTTTGGCTCTAAATGTACTGTGATGTTAACTGATGCTTCTGGAAACTCTGGTGAATATATGACAGGTAATAATATAATTAGCAATTTGAGTTCATATAATGATTATGTTAAACTTGATATTGTTTATGCGGCAGATGGTGATAATAAGGTTATTACCGATTATAAGATTTACCGAAAACTTGATAATAAAAATATAAGTTACGTTAAAAAGGAAAATGAACTTAGGGATTTACTGGGCTTTCCTAGTTTAGGTGAGCATACTGATTCTCTTACTTTAACGGAAGTTGGTACGACTGGTTTTGGCTCTGACGATAGTGGCTCATTTACTTATACAACTTATGTATTTACAAATGATAGTAATATAAAAATGGAAATGCAGTACAAAAATGGTACTTTAAATGCAAATGTAGGCGGTAAGTATAATGTTACTTATGAAGTTTCTGAAGGTTTTTACAAATATGATTATACGATTATGTCTATAAATTAAGGCTATATGAATGTTTCATATAGTTTTTGTATTTTTTGGTGTCTTGCGGATATGGGTTTTAGTGTGCTATAATGTTTTAGAATATTGGAGGTTGTTTATGTCTTTAGAGTTAATTATAGAGATAGCCAAAAAGGTTTTAGATGTTTTACTTGTTTGGGCATTATTTTATTATATTTTAAAAAGTTTAAGAAAAAACGTCAAAATGATTATGCTTTTTAAAGGTATTTTGATTATTATTTTTACGAAGATTTTATCTGATTTGCTTGATTTAGCAACTATTGGATATTTAATTGATTATGTTATTGAATGGGCACCACTTGCCTTAATCATTATCTTTCAACCGGAAATTAGAGATGCTTTAGAGCAACTAGGCAGGACACAGATTTTAGGCAAGCATAAGTCTTTATCTTTGTCTGAGCTTGAAAAAAATATTTATGAGATTACAAGCTCAGCTGATTATATGAGAAAGGCACATATTGGCGCATTAATTGTTATTGAAAGGGATAATAGTTTAGACAATTATATTGAAAATGCACAAAAGATTTCAGCGGATGTTTCTGGTGCTTTGCTTTCTTCTATTTTCTTTACTAATAATCCATTACATGACGGTGGTGTAATTATTAGAGGCGATAAGATTATTTGTGCTGGTGCGGTTTTTCCAACTACTGATAGTATGACGATTAGTAAACGTTTGGGTACTAGACATAGAGCTGCTTTAGGTATTTCTGAGAAAACCGATGCTATTGCGCTTGTTGTGTCTGAAGAGACAAGTCGCATTTCTATTGCAATGAATGGTCAGCTTTTCTATAATCTTTCTCTTGATGAGGTACGTATTCGTCTTTTAGAGGCTTTGGCACCTTCTCATAAGATTTTAAGTAATGCGAAAGAAGGTGGCAGTAATGAAGAATAAAAAAAGTTTTTTAGGTAAAGTTTTTGGATTTTTTGATAAGTTTATTATTGTTCCGGTTACAAGATTTACGGTTAAAATTTCTAGTTTTTTTAACAATTCTAATAAGTCTTTAGAAAATTTCCTTTCTAGGTCTAACACTCTTTTATTTGTTTCAATGATTTTAGCTATTTCACTTTTTATTGTTATTGATCAAAAGATTATGACTTTTAGCAATAAAACAGCTGAGGTTTTAAAAGATCAACCTGTTGAAGCGGTTTATAATGAAGAAGCTTATGTTGTTGAAGGGCTTCCTGAGAGTGTGGATATTACTTTAATGGGTAGTAGGTCTGATTTGTTTATTGCAAAACAGTCTAGTACGTCTAAGGTTACAGTTGATTTGACTGGCCTAAAGCCTGGTACACATAAGGTTAATATTGAATATACGCAGCCGATTAATTCGATTGATTATAATGTTAATCCATCAGTTGCAACAGTTAATATTTATCAAAAAATTTCGGAAACTAAAACTTTAACTACAGATATTTTAAATCAAGATAGTTTGGATTCTAAACTTGTTATTAATAGCGTAACTCCTTCTTCTTCTAAAGTTGTTGTTAAAGGCACTGATGATAAAAATGCGGTTAATAGTTTAACTAAGGTTGCCTCTGTCAAAGCACTTCTTGATGTTTCTAGTTTAAGTGTTCAAGATAAAGGTGTTGTTACTTTAAAAGATGTTCCTTTGAAAGCGTATGATAAAGATGGTAATATTTTAAATGTTGAAATAGTTCCTTCTAAAGTTAGCGTGGATGTTGATTTATCTTCTCCAAGTAAAGAAGTACCAATCAAGGTTATACCTACTGGTAATATTGGCTTTGGTAAAGCTATCGAATCTATTTCTACCAGTGAATCTAAAGTAACTGTTTATGGTAAACAATCTGATTTAGATAAATTACAATATGTTCCAGTTAATGTTGATGTAGATGGCCTTAAAGAGGATAGAGACTATAAGTTAGAGATTACTAAACCTAGTGGAGTTAAATCTATGTCTGTAAATAATATTACAGTTAGTTTAAAATTAGGTAGTGCGACAGATAAAAATATTGATAATGTTAATATTGATGTTCGTAATTTGAATGATAAATATAGTGTTCAAGGTTTATCAGCTAGTGATATTAAAGTAACTGTTACAGTTAAAGGTGTTGATTCTGTTTTGAAACAGTTAACAGCTGAAGATATAACAGCATACATTGACTTAAAAGATTATAAGACTGGTGAATATGAGGTACCTGTAAGTGTAGAAGGCTCAGATGCAAGAGTACAGTACGTTTCTAAAACTAAAAAGGTACAAATTAAAGTTGTAGAGAAATAATGTAAAGTTATTTCTTTTTTTTTGTAAAAATTGTTATCTTTGGAAAATATTACTTGTTTTTTTTTTTTTTTTGGGATATTATTAATGGGAGGAGGTATATATGAAAAAGGGAGTAATTATTGTTTTAAGTTTACTTGTTGTAGGTTTTGGAGGATACATTGTTTATGATAAGTGTTTGAATAAGACTGAAAGCACTAAAACTGAGGAAAAGAAGGACAATGTGGTTTCATTATACGTTGATGATCCGGTAGTTAAGAAAATTTATAGTCGTTTTGATATTTTGCCATTTAAGGGTATGGGTAATGATGGAGATAGTGACCAATTTGGATATTTTTTCAAGAAAGAAAAAACTTTAGCTAGCGATGTCCCCGTTTCCTATAAAATTTCAGTTGCACTTTTGAGCATGTATGACGATGAAAAATATATTAAAGCTTTTTCTGATGTTTCTATTGATGAAGTTGAAATAAAAAATGAGGATCTCGAAAATAAAATTAGAGAAATTTTTGGAAATGTTTCTTTTAAGAATGAAAATTTACCGACTGGTGTTTTTGGCAATCCTCCTTTTTCTTATGATAAAGGATGTGGTTGTTATGTTGCCTGTAAATCATGTGGTTTTGGCGGTCCTTATTTTATATCAACATCATCTTATATTGTCAGAGCAGAAATGATTAACAACAAAATATTGAATATTTATGTTAAACCTGAATTTGTTAAATGGTCTGAGAGCAATATTACCATTTCTGATTATCCTGCATATGTTTATTCTGACGTAAATATGACTAATTTAGTTGCTACTCTTAATGATGAGTACGAAGAAAATGATAAATTATATGCAGATAAGCTTGATACTTACAAATTTTCATTTGAAAAAGACGGTAGTAATTACTATTTCAAAAGTGTAGAGAAAGTTAAATAGACTTTCTTTTTTTGTATACAACCGTAAAATTTAATTATCTTTGAAAAATATTGCTTGCTTTATTTTAAATTTTAAGATATTTTTAAGGTGAGGAGGTATGTATGAAAAAAGGAGTAATTATTGTTTTAAGTTTACTTGTTGTAGGTCTTGGAGGATACATTGTTTATGATAAGTGTTTGAATAAGACTGAAAACACTAAAACTGAGGTGAAGAAAGATAATGTGGTATCATTATATGTTGATGATCCTATAGTTCAAGAACTTTCTAGGCGTTTTGAACTTGGCACTTCAACATTTAAAGTTGGTGAAGATTTTGGATATTTTTTTAAAAATGATGAGACTTTAGTTAGTGATATTCCGAATTCCTATAAGGCTTTGATTGCTATTATGAGTATGTATGATGACGAAAATTATGTTAAATCAACTGATAATAATTTAACATATGGAGAAATTGTAAAGGCTTCTGATGTTGAGAATAGGGTTCAAGAAATTTTTGGTAATGTTTCTTTTAAAAATGAAACTACACCTGCTTATGGTTGTGATGGCTTTTCAAAGTTTACTTATAATGAAACAGACGGGTCTTATAGTTCTATTGGAGAATGTGGCGGTGGACCATATGAAATTTCAGAAACAAATTCTATTGTTAAAGCTGAAATTGTTAATGACAATATTTTAAATATTTACGTTAAACCGTTGTTTGTTAAAAATACTTATACTTTTAATGACGGAATTCAAAATTTTTATCCTAAAAATATTTATTCTGATTTTAATATGACTAATTTAGTTGCTACTTTTAATAATGAATATGAGGAAAATCATAAATCATATACAAATAAACTTGATACTTATAAATTTTCATTTGAAAAAGACGGTAGTAATTACTATTTTAAAAGTGTAGAGAAAGTTAAATAGACTTTCTTTTTTTGTATACAACCGTAAAATTTAATTATCTTTGAAAAATATTACTTGTTTTTTTTTTTTTGGGATATTATTAATGGGAGGAGGTATATATGAAAAAGGGAGTAATTATTGTTTTAAGTTTACTT
>CAKPAT010000063.1 GCA_934133155.1 uncultured Bacilli bacterium | reverse complement strand
CTTTTAATATTTTTAATTATTTTATTAAATAAATAAAGCAAAAAAACGACACTCTTCAGCATTGATAGAGTGTCAAACCTATACTAATAGAGGCGACATTCACTAGCAAAAATAAATGTTCCTCTTTTTTATTATATGTAGGTTCCCCTACTACATTCAAATAATAGCATATTTTTGATTTTTTGTAAATCACGTTTGATAAAAAAGCAAAGGTTATGCATATATAAAGTTTTGTGTTATTTTTTTACCATTTTCAAACAAAAAAGAAATTGAACTGGTATTATGAAACTTAGAACTTTTATTTTAAGAGCTTTAATGCTAATTAATATCACTTTATTTCTTTTAATATTTTTAATAAAAGACTAAAGAAAAAACGACACTTTTCAACATTGATAGAGTATCAAAACTATACCAATAGAGGCGACATTCACTTGCAAAATAAATGTTCCTCTTTTTTTATTATATGCAAGTTCCCTTGCTACATTCAAATAATATCACATTTAATAGTCATTGTAAAGGAGAACACACGCACGCTATTGAAAAAAATTTTTTAAAAAGTTTTCTTTGTTCGCTTGTATTTAGCTAACACTTAGTATACAATGCTATAGGAACATTTATTGTGAGTGTCGCCTCCTTATCTTTCAAAAAGAAAGGAGGATGGTATTATGAAACTTAAAACTTTTATTTTAAAAGCTTTAAAGCTAATTAATATCACTTTATTTCTTTTAATATTTTTAATTATTTTATTAAATAAATAAAGCAAAAAAACGACACTCTTCAGCATTGATAGAGTGTCAAAACTATACAAATAGAGGCGACATTCACTTGCAAAATAAATGTTCCTCTTTTTTATTATATGCAAGTTCCCTTGCTACATCTAAATATTACCACATTTAATAGTCATTGTAAAGGTGAACATACGCACGCTGTTGATTAAAAATTTTTTAAAAGTTTTACTTGCTCACTTGTATTTGGTTAACATATAGTATACAATGATTGCCGGAACATTTAATGTAAGTGTCGCCTCTTTCTAAAAAAGGAGGTTGGCCTATGAAGAACAAAATATTTATATTAAAGTTATTAAAACTTCTTAACGCCCTATTGCTGATAATCACACTGCTGATTTCAGTCGTAAAAAAATAGACACTCTATCATCTTGACAGAATGTCACTCAGAAAAAATTTTGAGGTGGCACTTACATTCGAGAATAAATGTTCCTCTTTTTTATTATATGTAGGTTTCCCTACTACATTCAAATAATAACATAATTTTGATTTTTTGTCAAAAATGTATTTATCAAGAATTTAAGGCCATATAAACATTTCTATAGCATTTATTTTCTGTTACATCTTTTCCAAACCATGACGGCTTAATAAAGTTAGATGCTTCTTCTGTACTTTTAAATTCTACTTCAGCGAGTACAAGTCCGTTTTCGAAAACATCTAGTTCTATTAAGTAGTTTTCCATTTTAATATAATATCTTTTTTTAGAAATCATTTTACCGATAATTTTAGTAGATAGATTATCAAAACATTCTTTGCTTATTGGAAGTTCATATTCTTCACTTATGTTTACTTTATTTCCTTCTTTATGATATTTATATGTTAGAAAGTGCTGCTCATTTATTTGTCTAATTCTAAGGGTTGGCCTGCTTTCGTTTAAGTATCCTTGTTTTATTATTTTATAAGGTGTGGAAGATAATTCCGGCATTTTTTTTACTAAAAACTTTTTTTCTATTTCCATTTCAAAAATCCTTTCAAAAAAAGGTAGAATTTCTACCTAACTTTTATATGAACTTCACGAAGTTGTTTTTCTGTTACTTCACTAGGTGCACCCATTAACATATCTTGTGCGTTGCTGTTAAGTGGGAATGCTATTACTTCTCTGATGTTTGGTTCGTCTTTAAGGAGCATTATCATTCTATCTATTCCTGGGGCGATACCTGCATGTGGTGGTGCACCATAATGGAAAGCGGTATATAATGATCCAAATCTTTTTTCAAGTTCTTCTTTGCTATAGCCGGCTATTTCAAAAGCTTTTTCCATGATGTTTATGTCATGGTTTCTAACTGCTCCTGAAGATAGTTCAATACCATTACATACGATATCGTATTGAAGAGCAACTATTGATAAAATATCTTCATTTTTTAAAGCTTCTAGTCCACCTTTTGGCATACTGAATGGGTTATGCATGAAGATGTATCTACCTTCTTCTTCGCTATATTCGTACATTGGGAAATCTGTGATAAAGCAGAATTCAAAACGTTCATTATCAATTAGGTCAAGTTTTTTTCCGATTTCTGTACGCATAAGTCCAGCTTGAGAAGAGGCAACATTTTCGCTTCTATCTGCTATGAAAAATAATACTGAACCATTTTTTAATGAGGCTTTTTGAATTAGTGTTTTTCTTTCTTCTTCTGATAAGAATTTGTCGATTGGGCCTTTAAATGTCATATCTTCCATAACTGTTATATAACCTATTCCTGGCATGCCTATTGTTTTGGCGTATGCAACAAGTTCGTTGAACCATGAATTTGGTTTAGACGCAATACCTTCTACGGCTATTCCACGAACGGTAGAGTTCATGAATGGTTTGAATGTTGTTTCTTTGAAGCAATCTGTTAAGTCTATAATTTCTAATGGATTTCTTAAGTCTGGTTTATCATTACCATATTTAAGCATGGACTCTTTATAGGTAATTCTTCTAAATGGTTTAGAAGATATTTTTTTAGACGAAAAATGAGTGAATGTATCATATACTACTTCTTCGGCTACAGAGTAAACGTCGTTTTCGTCGGCAAAGCTCATTTCCATATCTAGTTGATAAAATTCTCCTGGCGATCTATCGGCACGTGCATCTTCATCTCTAAAGCAAGGTGCTATTTGATAATATTTATCAAAACCGCCAACCATAAGCAGTTGTTTGAATTGTTGTGGTGCTTGTGGCAGGGCATAGAATTTGCCTTTATACTTTCTTGATGGAACTATATAATCTCTAGCTCCTTCTGGAGATGATGCTGTTAATATTGGTGTTTGAACTTCAGTGAAACCTAGGCTATCCATTTTATTTCTTAAGAATTTTATTACTTCACTTCTAAATTTAATGTTTTCGTGAACTTTAGGATTTCTTAAGTCTAGGTAACGGTATTTTAGTCTAACATCTTCACTGACGTTTGTTGATGTAATAATTTCGAATGGCAATTCGTTATTTGCTTTGCCTAATATTTCAAAACTGTCTACTAATACTTCAATTTTTCCAGTTGTTATTTTAGGGTTAAAGTTTTCTTCATCACGCATTCTAACTGTACCTGATAATGTAACTGAAGATTCTTTGGTTAGTCCGTCAAACATATGGGGGTCATTGCTGACAATTTGTAGCATGCCTGTTTCATCACGAACATCGACAAATATTACTCCACCATGGTCACGAATGTTTTCAGCAAAGCCACAAGCGGTTATATGTTTACCGATTGAGGTTTCTGATAATTCGTTATTATACTGTGTACGGTATTTGCTCATAAAATCATCTCTTTCCTATTTCTTCAAACATGACATCTCTAGCTATACTTGGGTTAGCTTTTCCGCCTGTTTGTTTCATAACTTGTCCAACTAAGTAGTTGACCATGTTTGTTTTACCATTTTTATATTGTTCTAAGACATCTGGATTTTCGTCTAGTACTTTATTTGCGATATCTTTTATTGCTGAGGTGTCGGTAATTTGAGTAAGTCCTTTTTCTTTAACTATATCTCGTGGACTTTTACCAGTTTCTAGACATTCTGTAAATACGCCTTTAGCTTGCTGAGAAGATATTTCTTTATTATCAACTAATGTGATAAGTTCACTTAGATATTCTGGTGTCATGTGGCATTCAGATAAACTTATTTCCATTTTGTTTAAGCTTCCAAGTAGATTTGTGGTAATCCAGTTAGCAGAGCTTTTTGGGTTTGCTTTTAGTTTGACCGTTTCTTCAAAGAAATCTGAGATGTTTTTTTCTTTAACTAATATTGCGGCATCATACGCGGAAATACCATAATCATTAATATATGTAGCTTTTCTTTCGTTTGCTAATTTTGGAATGTTTTTTCTTATATCTTCTAAAAATTCTTTAGTAATTTTATATTTTGGAATATTTGGTTCAACGAAGTATTTGTAGTCAATGGCATTAACTTTACTACGCATGAAAATGGTACTACCAGATTCTTCATCAAATCTTCTTGTTTGCTGAGCCATTTCATCATATTTTCCTTCTTCTTTTAAGTCAATTTGTCTTTGAATTTCATAGTTAATAGCGTCTCTTACTCCACTAAAGGAATTAACGTTTTTAATTTCTATTTTTGTTCCCCAGTTTTCTGGGTTACTTGCGTCTTTCCCTTTGTCCATTATTGAGACATTTACATCACATCTAACCTGGCCTTTCTTGCTATCAGCTTCACTAATGCCGGCATATTGATAGATACTTCTCATTGTCTCTAAAAATGCAACTGCTTCATCTGCTGAATGAAAATCTGGTTCAGTGACAAGTTCAAGTAATGGAACGCCTGCTCTATTGTAATTTATTCTTGAGCATGATGCAAAGTGATCTGATGATGCGGCGTCTTCTTCCAAATGGATATTGTTTATGCGGGCTACTTTTACTTCGCCACCGCATTCGTACTCCATTTTACCATATATTCCAACTGGAGCTGGTTTAGTCTCTTGCGTTATTTGAAAACCTTTTGGAAGGTCTGGATAATAGTAATTTTTTCTTTCAAAGTATAGGTATTCAGGCTGTTTGCACCCTAAAATCATGCTGGCCATTAAAGCTAGTTTTACGGCTTGTTTGTTTACAACCGGTAATGTTCCTGGAAAAGCCATATCAACTGGTCTTATGTTGGTGTTTGGAGATAAATTAAAGTCATTTCTTGCTGATGAGAAAACTTTGGTATTTGTTACACTGATTTCGCAGTGCATTTCAAGTCCTATCATTACTTCATAATTCATAACTAGCATTCCTCCTTACATGCGGTTTGACCTTTATAATTCATGCTGGCTTCTAGGGCGTACGCCATATTTAATACGTTTACATCATCAAATACGTTACCAGTGATGTTAACACCTACTGGAAGATTTGAAACAAAACCGTTTGGTATGGTAATTGATGGAAAGCCACCAAAGTTACCAATTTGTAGGTGCTCTTCTAGGATAGAAACGTTTTTATCTAAAATATTTTCTGAGCCTTCTAATGGTTTTGCAGGTCCGCTTCCAACTGGTAAAATTACGCCATCATAAGTTTTAAATAGTTCTTTCCATTTATCTACGATAAGTCTTCTAACTCTTTGGGCATTATAGAAGTATCTATCTTTATTTTCGGCTTGAAGGACATATGAACCAATAACAAATCTTCTTTTAATTAGTGGTGAAAAACCTTTTGTACGATAGTTCTTCATTTCTTCGTCCCATTTTTCTCCTTCGGCACGTGGTCCGAAAATAAAACCTGTTAGGTTACTCATGTTGCTGGTTGCTTCGGCGCATGATATTACAACGTAAACAGATGGTACGGCTTCTAGTAATGTTTTATCAACTGATACTTCATCTACTTGCATGCCTATCTCTTTACATTTTTCAACTGTTTTCATGAAGTTTGCGAGATGCGCTTTTAGTTCTTCATTTGCATGTGGGTAGTTATTTATGTCACAAATTTCTTTGATATAGCATAGTTTTTTGCCTTTGACGTTACCATCTATGCTTTCGTATAGATGAACATTTTTAGAGTCATAGCTTGTCATGTCGTATTTATCAATACCCTTCATGCCGTCTACTACAATTGCAGCATCTTTTACACTTCTAGTTAAAGCACCGCAGTGGTCTAAACTGCTGGCGAATGGAAAAAGACCATATCTAGAAATCATTCCATATGTTGGTTTATAGCCAACTATACCGCAATATGCTGCTGGCTTTCTTATAGAGTCTCCTGTATCGCTACCTGTGGCGTAAGGATATACTCCGTATGCTACTGCTGCGGCACTTCCGGCAGATGATCCTGCACACATTCTTGAAGTATCCCATGGATTTCTTACTATTCCTGTGTGTCCGGTTGTTCCGGTACCACCCATTCCAAATTCATCTAGGACGGTTTTATTAACTGGGATGGCTCCTTTATTTTCTAAATTTAAAATAGAGGTTGCAGTGAAAAATGGTACGTAGTCTTTTAAAGTATTTGAAGAGCCGGTGCTAAGTATACCTTTGGTGCTGTAGTTATCTTTAATTCCATAAGGGATGCCTGAAAGGAGTTCGTCTGTAACTTTTCCACCTTTGGCGTCATCCATGATCGTTACAAAGACGTTACATTTTTCTTGTAATTCATGAGATTTTTTTATAGCTTCTTTGACTAGTTCATCGCTTGTAACTTCGCCTTTTATTAAAAGTTCATGAAGCTCTTCGATAGTTTTATTCATTTGACACGCCTCCTATCATTCTTGGAACTTCGACTTCGCAGTCTGTACATACATCACAATTAGCTAATAATTCACTAACTGGGATAGACTCTTCGGGAATGTCTTCACGCAGTTCGTATACAAAATCATCTAATGCATGAGTCATTGGCTCTACATTTTCAATTCCTTTGATATTGTTGATTTTATCTATATCACTATCAATGATACTAAATTCATCTAAAACCATTTTATTTTCTTCTTCGGTTAATCCAATAAGTAATTTATCGGCATAGTCATTAACCATTTCACTTGTAAATTTACGCATATTATAACCTCCTATTTATATATAACAAAAAAAAGATGGCGCTTAATGTAGGACTCGAACCTACGACCCAACGGTTAACAGCCGTTTGCTCTACCGACTGAGCTAATTAAGCATAAGTGGCGCCTGATGTAGGACTCGAACCTACGACCCAACGGTTAACAGCCGTTTGCTCTACCGACTGAGCTAATCAGGCAAATTATTTAAACAAAAAGCAGCTATCAACATCCTTAAGGACGAACAACTGCTATTCGCGGTACCACCTTATTTATCACAATTGTGATCACTCTTTAGTTTCCATCTTTTGAAACGTATAATTTGGTAACGGATTATAGCCGACTTAATCTACTAAATTTCGATAAGTAACTCCATGGTGTTCTTCATATAAGCCTTACTGCTAGTTTCCACCAGCCTAGCTC
>CAKPAT010000062.1 GCA_934133155.1 uncultured Bacilli bacterium | reverse complement strand
ATTATACAATTATAAACTACTTTAAAGATAAGTGCAATTGCTGGTCTTATTTTTCAATAAAAAACATAAAATTTAAACGGTGATACAATGAAAAAAATGTATATCGTGCTATCTGTTTTGCTAATTTTCCTATCATTACTCACATATAAAACAAACGAAAAAAATAAAATAAACCTCAAACTAATATTAAAAGGAGATAAAATAATCACCCTAAACCTGGGGCAAAAATATCAGGAATCCGGATACAACGCCACATTAAACGGAAAAAACGTAAATAAAAAAGTAACAGTAAATAGCAACCTGCAAAACAAACCAGGCACATACGAAATAACCTACAAAATAAAATATAAAAACGAAACAGCTACCGCCTACCGCTTCATAAAAATTAAAAACAAACCAGCATACAAAGAAGAATATAATCAAATCGAAAATCAAAATAGAGGTTGGTGGAGCAATAATAAAAAAAATAAAACAAGGCCATCAGGTGGTGCCGATATAAATGAACTAAAAAAATATAATGCCTACTTTATGGGCAAAAACGAAAAAACACTATACCTAACATTTGACGAAGGAGGAAACAATACATACCTAAAAGAAATCCTTGAAATATTAAATCAAAATAATGTTAAAGCAACATTCTTTCTCTGCAAAAACTACATACTAAACAATAAAGATTTAATAAATAAAATAGTAGATACCGGTCACACCATAGGTAATCATACATGGCATCATCTAAATATGCCTTCACTTGCCACAAAAGAAAATTTTGAAAAATACATCGAAGAAATACAAAGCACCGAAGAAGCATACAGCAAAATAACAGGAAAACAAATGGAAAAAATATACCGCGATCCTAGAGGTGAATGGAGTTTTAGAGATCTTCAAATAATGAAAGATTTAGGTTATAAATCATTCTTTTACAGTGCCGATTACCATGATTATGATGAAAACGTCACCAAAGAAAAAGCTCTAGCCGAGCTTGAAAAAAGAGTTCATAACGGAGCAATATACCTAATTCACCCTAAAAATAAAGGAAATTATTTAGCCTTAGATACATTTATAAAGGAAATGAAAAAACAAGACTATAAATTTGACCTTGTTAAAAACATTAATTAAAACCACTTTTTATAAAAATGAAAAGCACAAACATCATCATAACCTAAAGTCATTTTTAAAAAGGTGTGTTATATTTTTCATACAACTAAAAGAAAAAATATTCAAAGAATTCTTTCACATAAATACCCCACTTTAAATGTACAAACATATATATCACATATTGACTTTATTCAAATATTTTGACAAAATTAATCAGGAGGAAAATATATGAAAATAGGAATAATATTTGCCATGGAAGAAGAATTAAAAGAATTATTAAAATTTATTAAATTAGAAAAAGAATATCAAATATATGAATTAAAATTTTATGAAGGAAAAATAGAAAATAAAAAAGTAATATTAGTTCAAAGTGGTATTGGAAAAGTAAATTCAGCAAGATGCTGTCAAATACTAATAGATAATGCAAAAGTAAATTACATCTTCTGTATAGGAGTTGCTGGAGGAATAAGTCCAAAATTAAACATATTAGATATAGTTATTGCCGATAAATTAATTCAGCACGACTTCGATATAACTGCCTTTAACCACAAAAAAGGATATATTCCAAATATTGGTACATTCATACCATGTGATAAAAGCCTAATAGAAAAAGCACAAACCAAAGATACCATAACAGGCACTATAGCAACTGGTGACATATTTTGCACAGACAAAAAAATGAGCGAAAAAATATATAAAAAATTTAACGCCTTATGTGTAGAAATGGAAGGTGCCAGTATCGCCCAAGTATGCTACCTATGCAAAGTACCATTTCTGATAATACGAAGTATATCCGACTGCCCAAATAACAAAAATGAAATAACATACGAAAAATTTTTAAAACTATCAGCCGAAAAAGTCGCTATATTCATGAAAAACTTGCTGAAAAAACTTTAAAACGCATCATTAATGCGTTTTTAAAATATCAGTAATATCTTCATCTGAAATAGCAAAATACTTTAGCCTACCCATATCAGTCCCTTTTTTATAAAGAATATCATCATCATTTTCAAAAAAAACCTGAACCGGAAAATACTTACTAGAATTAGTAAAATCAGAAGATGTACTTAAAAACAAATGGACACCAACATCAAATCCCTCTTTAGCAATATTTTTAAGACTATCAAGATTATCTAAATTACCATCATAAATAACTAAAACACGGTTAATTTTAGAAGAAAATTTTTCATTATATTCTTCAAAATTACTCACTTTATTTTTAATAAACTCTTTTTTCCTAATACTAATCAAAGACAAAGCAGTATCAATACCAGAAGTATAATCATTTTTAAAAATCGGCACATATAAACTAGAAATATTTGAAAAACAGTCATAAGAATTATTACCTGTGATAATTAAAAACTTTAAATCAGCACTATCTTTCAAAAGAGTACACAAAATACTATTCATAAAATTAAATCTAGAATTACTTTCACCATAAACAAACAAATTAGGCATATCAAGTAAAGAATTCTTAATATAACCCTTTTTACTACCAATAATCACATCATAAGGTTTCAAATCCATTTTATCACAAACAAGCATAAATAAAGATTTAGAAACGTCTTTATCTTCACCAGAATTAACATATTTAAATAAAAATAAAACAAAAAATAAACCGCAAATTAAAACAATTACCCACATTTATATCCCTCTATTCTATAAAAAATTATACCAACAAATTTAATTAAGTGCAAACACATTTGC
Source organism: uncultured Bacilli bacterium (assembly GCA_934133155.1). Taxonomy (GTDB): domain Bacteria; phylum Bacillota_I; class Bacilli_A; order RF39; family UBA660; genus Coprosoma. The sequence goes on along the minus strand of CAKPAT010000062.1, from coordinate 4,410 downwards.
GTATTTTATGCGTTTTTAATCAAAAATTGTGTACTCTACGTATTTGAAAGTAAAATCAAAAAAACATACAATAAAAAAAACTTTGTCACTAAGAAAAAGTTTTCATATAAAATACTTTAGGAGGATGATTTATGATTAAATATGAGACAGATTCAAGAAAAGTCAAACCAGGACAAACATTTGTCGCTATCAAAGGATACACCGTAGATGGTCATGACTTTATTGATAAAGCTATAGAAAATGGTGCTACAAGCATAATAGCATCAAAAAATGTCAAAGCAAGCGTACCAGTAACAGTAGTGGAAGACTCTGCAAAATACTTTCAAAAAAAATTAGTAGAAGAATACAGTGAAGAATTTAAGAATTTAAAATTAATTGGTATAACCGGAACAAACGGAAAAACAACCACTGCCTACCTTGCATATCAACTATTAAGAAGTTTAAATAAAAAAGCAGCATACATAGGAACTCTTGGATACATCTGTGAAAATGAAACAGAAATATTACCAAACACTACACCAGAAATTTTAACAATTTATAAATTACTTCAAAAAGCAAAAGAACAAAACTGTGAATACGTTGTAATGGAAGTAACAAACTTTGCCTTAGAATTCAAAAGAATTGAAGGTTTACAGTTTATTGCTGGAGGCTTCACTAACCTTACAGAAGACCACCTAGACTACCACAAAACAATGGAAAATTATCTAAATAGTAAATTAAAGCTAACAAATTACTTGAAAAAAGATGCTGTATTAGTAGTAAATAATGATGACGAAGCTAGCAAAAAATTTATGGAAAGATTTAAAAATACTAAAACATATGGTATAAATAGTGGTGACTATAATGTTTTAAAATATGATATACACCCAGACCACACCGAAATAGAATACAAAAACGAAGGAAAAACATACAAGGCAACAACAAACTTGACAAGCAAATTCAATATATATAACTATATATTGGCTGTTGCCATTTTACACGAAATTGGTTTTAACGAAGAAGAAATAATTCAAAAAACCAAAAACTTAAAAGCACCAAAAGGAAGATGTGAAACATACAAAGTAAAAGATGGATTTGCCGTTATCGACTATGCCCACACACCAGATGCTGTTTTAAAAGTAATTACTGCATATAAAGACTTAGCTAAAGCTAGAGTAATAACACTAGTTGGTTGTGGTGGAGACCGTGACCCAATCAAAAGACCAATTATGGGTGAAATCGCTTCAAATTACAGTGATTATGTAGTATTCACATCTGATAATCCACGTACTGAAGACCCACAAAAAATAATGGATGACATCATAAAAGGTGTGAAAAAAGACAACTACGAAATATGTCTCGATAGAAAAAGTGCCATAAAAAAAGCCTTAAATATGATACAAAAAGACGACATTGTACTTTTACTAGGCAAAGGTCATGAAGACTATCAAATAATTGGTCACACAAAAATACACCTAGACGACAGTGAAGAAGTCTTAAACTACGAAAAATGCGAAATTTAATTCGCATTTTTTATATACTTAGATGCCTTTAACTTAATTCTTTCTAAAGCATTAGAAATAGACTTAGGATCTTTATCTAAAATATCAGCAATATCCTTATAATTAAAACCAGTCGCCTTAAGTTGAAAAACTTGACTTTCAAAATCAGTTAAAGACTTATTTATATTAGAAAAAAGCTCCTTTGTATTTTCATCATCAATAAGTTTTATCTCAGGATCATTTTTAGAATCACTAAAAATTTTCTCTAAACTTCCATCATTACCAATATCCTCAACCGAAATAGATTCATTCAAAAGCTGATGCTTAAGTCTTTGAGAACCAATAACAAAACTAATAATTCTCCTAGAAATACACGTTTTTGCATAAGTAAAAAAAATTGCATCTTTTTGATCATTAAAAGTATTAATAGCCGTGCTAAAACCAATCATACCCTCTTGAATTAAATCATTAAGATCAATACCACTATCTTTATTACCGTAATAAAATTTTTTAGCCGTATTGTAAATTAAAGGCCTATATTTTTTAAACAAAACCTCTGTTGCAAATTCATCCTCAGAAACTTTATCCAAAAGTTCATAATCATTAAGCTCCATCATTTTCTTCTTATAACCTCATAAATCATAATTCCAGCCGCAACAGAAGCATTTAAACTATTAACCTTACCATACATAGGAATGCTCGCTACAAAATCACAATTTTTTCTAACCAAATTACCAATTCCCTTGCCTTCATTACCAATAACTAAAATCGTTTTAGAAGAATAATCTAAATTTCTATAATCAGTACCATTCATGTCAGTACCAATAACCCAAAAACCATTATTCTTAAGTTCTTTTAACGTATTTACCAAATTAGTCACCATAACAATCTTAACTCTCTCACAAGTACCAACACTAACCTTAAAAACAGTTGAATTAACAGTAACTCCCCTATCCTTAGGAATAATAATCGCTCTTATACCAGCAGCCTCACAAGTCCTAATAATCGCCCCAAAATTATGAGGATCTTCAATATGATCAAGCATAACAATAGTATCTTCATTCAAAATATCAGAAAGATTAAAATACTTATAATCTAAAACGTCTAAAATAATACCTTGATGATTACCTAAAACTTTTTTATTCATATCGCTCTTATCCAAATAAATAATATTTTTTAAATTAAGTAAATTTAAAATCTCCTGATCTCTAAAATCTTTCTGTAAATAAACTTTTTTAACTTTTAAATTAGAATTTAAAATTTCTTTAGCAACATTTCTCCCAAAAACTAACATATCCTATCACCTACAATATAACTCATTATCTCGCCTATTCTTTCATAATCACCATTCAAGCCTAAAAAGCCAATTAAGGCCTCTAAACCTGTAGACTTCTTATAACTCACAATATCAGTACTTTTTGACCTATGACTTTTATGATTACGAGCTCTTTTCACAATATCAAGTTCAAAATCAGATAAAAAATTATCAGAAAACATATTATCAAGAAAAACACTTTGAGATCTTGCACTAACATAATCCTTAGCCATATCACCAAGTAAATTAACTTTAAAATTACCCTTACTAATTAAATGCCTCCTAATATAAACCTCATAAATACTGTCACCATAATAAGCTAAAACAAGACAGTTAATATTAAGCTTATCCAAATAATTTTTAATAAGTAAAATATCTTTCTTATCCTTATCTCTATTAAAATTACTCTTTAAACTCAAAACCTCTTCCGGCCTTTGAATTCTAAAACCTTTAAAAATTTCTCCTTTAAAATTATCGTAATAATGTACACTAAAATTAAACACATCAAATAAATAAACATCAAAACCGCAAACAGACGTATCAAACTGGCATTCATAATTTTTAAGTAAAAAACCAAAATACTCCTTAGAAACAGCAATATCAATATCTTGACAAGTATCCTTAATTCCTCTTAAAACCAAAGCCGCCGTAGATAAAATAATCACTTCATCCTTGTCAATATTAAAATCATTTAACTTTTTTAAAATTTCTTTCTTATTCATACATCTATCCTATCAAAAGTTATCCCAGAAATCAATCCATTTTTAACATCATTAATAATTAAATTAACAGTCTTATCTAAATCAATGTTTCCACCTTTAACCAAACATCCTCTTTTTTTGCCAATCTCCTCTAAAGTTAAAATAAAATCCTCATTAACTTCTGAAACACCATACCTCTTATAAAGAATATCGCTGTAATATTTACTTAAAGTAGTTAAAATATACTCCACCACATCATAAAGAGGCAAAATTTCCTCCTTAATCGCCGTAAAAGAAGCTAAATTAAAAGCATTTTCATTTAACTTAGGCCACAAAATACCTGGAGAATCCAAAAGTTCCAATTTATCATTTACACGAATCCAATTTAAATCCTTAGTAACACCAGGCTTATTACCAACATTTGTCACCTTTTTTCCTGCAAGTTTATTAATCAAAGTTGACTTACCAACATTCGGAACACCAATAGCTAAAGCCCTATACTTTCTCTTTAAATTCTTACCTTTTAAAATGTTATCAGTAAGCTTAATTAAATCATTAATATTAGTATCTTTCGTGCATAAAAATACCGTATATCCATTTTTTTCATAAAACTCTTTCCATTTCAAAGTTTCCTTTTTATCACATAAATCAAACTTAGTCATAATAAGTATCTTAGGTTTATCCTGAACATAAGCATCAATATCATTAAGCTTAGAAGAACAAGGAATACGGCAATCAACAAGTTCATAAACAATATCAATATATTTTAAATTTTCAGATATAAGTCTTTTAGTCTTAGCCATATGACCCGGATACCAGTTGATACTCGTAGATGATAAACTTTTTGTATTTTCGTTCATTTTTTTATTTTTTCTCATTTCTCTTTTTTGGTACATATCCATTATTTATCACT
>CAKPAT010000061.1 GCA_934133155.1 uncultured Bacilli bacterium | reverse complement strand
GTGTTACCCTCACACATATCAAGTAAAAAATCTTCCGTATTTTTCATGTAATCCCCCTTTCTAAGGCAAAAAACATTCTAGCACAATTTACTAATCAAATAAAGTCTTATTGATAAAATTTATTAAATTATCCGCCAAAACCTTATGTCCATAAGTTGATAAATAAACATCATCCATTAAAGACGCATCAATAAAATCGCTACTTTTCAAATAAACAATATCATACTTATCACAAATCTTTTGATAAACCTTATTCAAATAATCAAAAGTATCATTAGAAGCATTACCAAAATAGCCAATAAAAATAATATCTTCCTTGCAGTACCTCCTAATCAAATCAAAAAGTTTAGATAAATCGGCTCCAAGCTCATCAATATAATCATATAAATTATCACTAGAAGCATGTTTTAAAAAATCAACACTATTTACACTTAAAGTAATCAAATCTGCCTTAATAAGAGCATTTTTCAAAGTAATTTTCTTATTATTAATTTTCAAAGGTTTATTATTATTAATATCCAAAATCAAATCTGGTATTCTATAGTCACTTCTTTCAAAACCATAAACATAATTCTCTAAAACACCTTTTCCCGATAAATAATCACTTATATAACTTGAATAACCTAAATTATTATCAAAATCACTATTTAAACTATCACCTAAAGCCACATAATAAACTTTCTTATCCATATTAAGTAAATAAATTAAAAAAACAGTTAAAAAAAGTAAACCATAAAATAAAATTTTCTTCATAAAACCTCCAAAAAAAAGTAGAAATTAATCTACTTCATTATATTTTATAAAAGAAACCATTATTCATAAGTAAGCCAGATTTTCGCACCAACATTAGTAAACTTAGCAATTAAATCACTATAACCTCTAAGTAAATGCTTAATATCAGTAATTGTCGTCTCACCATCAGCCGACAAAGCCGCCAAAATCAAAGCAGCACCAGCTCTTAAGTCACTTGTTTTAACTAACTTACCTTGAAGCTTAACCGGTCCATTAACATAAATCGTGTCACCAGAAATTAAAATAGAGGCACCCATCTTATTCAAATACTCCACATTTTGAAACCTATTTTCATAAATAGTCTCTCTCAAAACACTTTTTCCATTCGCCATAAGTAAAAGAGTCGTAATAGGTTGCTGTAAATCAGTTGGAAAACCAGGATAAACCTCCGTCTTAATATTAACCGGTTTCAAATTATCCACCTTGCTTGCCACAACACTAGTATCTTTAATCTCTAAAGAAGCACCCATTTCCTTTAAAACATCTAAAAAACTAGTCAAATGTTCAGGGCACATATTACAAACCTCTAAGTTCTTCCCATTCATCACACCCGCTAAAATATAAGTACCCGCCTCAATTCTATCAGGAATAACACGAATATTACCAAAAGAAAGACTATCCACGCCTTCAATAACTAAATTTCTCGTATCTTTACCACTAATCTTCGCACCCATACTATTCAAAAAATCAATTAAATTACCTATTTCTGGTTCAATGGCCGCATTATTTATTCTAGTTACACCACAAGCTTTAACTGAAGCCAGTAAAATATTAACTGTCGCACCAACAGATGCAAACTTTAAATCAATATCTGCACCCTTAAGTAAAGGTGCCTCAATAATGTATAAATCGCCTTCATTTTTAACAGTAGCACCTAAAGCCTCAAACCCACTAAAATGAATATCCATAGGTCTTTTACCAATTACACACCCACCAGGTAAACTAATCTCTACCCTTTTAAATCTTCCAAGAAGTGCCCCCATAAAATAATAAGACGCCCGAAGCTTTTTACTATAAACCTTATCAATAGGTTTATTTACCATATTAATAGTATCAATACTTAAAGTATCACCATTTAAAGAAAAATCAACATCCAAATACTTTAAAATTTCCTCTAAATTATCCACATCAGAAATATGCGGAACATTACTAATAGTAGACTTATCACATAAAATAGCCGCCGGAATTAATGCAACAACACTATTTTTAGCACCACTAATATTAATCTTGCCACTTAAAACTTGACCACCAATAACCTTAATTTCATCCATCAAATCACTTCCAATATATCATATGCCATAAATCAGCATTTGTCCTCATTATACAAAGATACACTAAAAAAAGCAAGGAGCACCCTGCTTTTAAAACTGAAATACACCACAATTTTTAAATACCATTTTTAAATTTTCCCATCAAATATTTTCTATCTTTTTTATTTGCGTCACAAAACATATAACAGCATTCTCCTCCAAATCAGCGTTCAAATTAAACTCAATTCTAGTCTCATCATCATTAAATTATGTATATTTTCAAATTCAAAATTATTAGAGTCAGCATTAACAAATTTCCTCATAACCTACTCAGTTAAATTTTTTAAATTAAAGTTTAGTGAAAAATAATTTTTCAAAAACGCTTTGCCATTTTAAAATACAATTTTTTTACAAACTTTACCTATATAATTTTTCAACTTTTGGAAAAAAATACAAAAATTCAACAGAACAAAAAATAAAAAGCAATAACAATTAAACATAAACCGCCCAAAATCGTCGCAATAGCACCAAAAATCTTTTTAATACTTCCACCTAAAGTCAAACCACAAAAAGTAAAGAAGCCACTAACTAAAGAAAAAACAAGTGGTGCAAAAAACCACAAATCAGAAAAATTTTTCAAAGTAATACCAACAGAAAAACTGTCAATACTAACAGCCAAAGCAAATAAAAACATCCCTTTTAAATTAAGTGTTTTAACTTCTTCATCCTTAAAAGAATTAATCACCATAGATACACCAATTAAAAACAAAATAATAAAAATAATAAAAGAAGAATTTAAAAAAACAAAATTCATTCCAATTAAACAACCCAAAAAAGGCATAAATAAATGAAAAAAACCAGTAATAAATGAAAGTTTACAAATATCACTTTTGCTCATACCTAAAGTACCATACATCAAAGAAAGAGAAAAAGCATCCATACTTAAACTAACCGCAATTAAAAAAATTAACCACATAAAATCACCTATAAAATTTTATGGATTAACCTTATAAATATTTCTCTAAAATTTCCTTAATTAAAGATTTATACTCAACTTCACTACTGTCACCCTCAATCAAACATAAAGGAGGAAATAAAACACACCACCAATTATCTCCTTCACCCTTACCTAAAGTAACAAGCAAAGAATTATAATACCCCTCTGCATACTTAACACCTTTATATTCTTTTTCAGGAAAATAATTAAGGCCCAAATTAACATCATAACCATAATCAGTGTCCTTTAAAATATTAGCAACATCCTTATCAACTAAAGATAAATTATTTTTAATAATCTCATAAGCTTCATCACTACTTTCAGCATCACAAAGCAAATCATACATTGTGACCTCTAAAACATCCCTAACCTTACCTTTAATCATTTGATCATACTCCAAATTACTATTAGGAATAACTCTAATTCTAATCGCATCGTCAGGAATTTTTAAACTATCAACCATCTTATCAGAAATAAACACATAAAATAAACAAATAATCAAAATTAAAATAAAAGATTTTTTCACGTAACCACCCTCTAAAATAATATTGAACATGAAAAATAAATTTTATTCAAAAACATTTACCTTTAGTAACTTTATTAATCTTACTATTCATAAAATCAGTAGAACTATCAAAAGAAACATCCCACTTATCACCTATATAAACATAATTCAAATTAGGCATACCACTAAATATTCCCCATTTAGCCTTTAAACTATTAGAACCAAAAGAACATAAATTAAGGCTTTCTAAATTGGTGCACTCCATAAACATACCAGAAAAATCTTGAACACTTGACGTATCAAAATTACTTAAATTTAATTCTTTTAAACTTTGACATCCATAAAACATATGCCACATATCAGTAACCTTAGAAGTATTAAAATCGCTTACATCTAAACTAACAATTTTATCCAAACAAGCAAATAAATCCCTCATATTAGTAACATTTCTAGTATCAAAACTGCTGATATCTAAATAAGTCAAAGAAGAAGTACCATCCTTTTCCATCCACATATTAAACATAGACTGCATACTAACCACATTAAAAGTATTAAAATCACTCAAATCTAAAATCTCTAATTTCTTACATAAAGAAAACATAAAACTCATATCTACCACATTTGATGTATCAAAATTACCATTAAAATTAATCTCTTTCAAATTTTCAAACTTATAAAAGAGATAACTACTATCACTATTACCAATAACACCACCATAAGCACCTATATATAAATGAAAATCATCAGTAACATAAGCCATAACACCGCCATCACCATTTTCAGAAATATCAAAAGAAACAGCACCATCAGGAACATCAATATAATCTAAAAAAGTAATAGAAACAATATTCTTCTTATAAAAATCACTGTGAAAATCTTCATTACTATTAATATCAAATCTCTTAATAACCCTAGATTTATTATAAAGATTACCTTTAGCTTTTAAATTAACATCTGTATTAAATGCCGCATACCCTAAGGATAAAAATAAAATCATAAATAACGATAAAACTAAAAACACCTTATTTTTCCTAAATTTTCTCCTCATACAATTCACCTATAATCACCTCATAACATATAACTTCATGTTATACGAAAAAATTCATTAAAAAAATAACAAAAATTAGTTAAAAAGAAGAAAAAAATCATAGAAAATGCTATAATCTAAGAGAAAATATTATCGTATAACATGAAGTTATACGATAATTTTTACATTTTTTCACAAAAAAACTGATAATTGAATTTTCAAAATATCAGTTTTTATTTTAAAAGCCTTTTTATATGAGCCTCTAATTCTGGCACATCTTCTTTCGTTTCAAAATCTTCATTATAAATAAACTTCTCTATATATCCCATTCTCATTTTATAACTTTGTTTTAATCTTTTAAGCATTAAATAATATTCATCATCAAATACATCACCATATTTAAGGGTAGTTAACCTTATTAAATTATTAATAATCTCCTCTTTTTGTCTTACAGAATACTTAGTAGAAAATAAAATATTCCTAGTTGTCTGCATACTTCTTATCTTTTGACTTCCCATTACAGCACTTTTGATACTATCTAAAGTATGTAATCTTTCACATTCCATTTCAAACGCATCACAACTCTTATATAAATCCAAAAGTCCCGTATTTGGCCTTTTAACATCTGAAAGAGTAGTATTATCAAACTTCAAAGAGCTATAATACATATATTGAGCCTCTGGAACAAAAACAAGTTTTCTCGCCTTACTAATCACAGACATCGCAAACGGATAATCTTCAAATTTAGTAATTGGAAACCTACTGTCACCTATTAAATCTCTTCTAAAAAATTTATTAAGAACATCTGGAAACTCTAAAGCAATATAATCAGGTCTCTTACGAGGAACAATTACCCCTCTAACATTATTAAAAACATTAGTATTTAAAAAATTAATATTTATTTGCCTATTGTGAATTCTAAACATAAACTCTTGATTATACCTTAACATATCTGGATTATTATTTTCGTAAACTGCTGTTAATACTTTTTCATACGCACCAACCATAACAAAATCATCAGCATCCACAAAAGTTATATAATCTCCAGTGGCACATTCAAGACCTCTATTACGAGTATAACCAGTACCCATATTTTGTTCATTTATTAAAATTTTTACCCTACTATCCTTGCTAAATTTTTCTAACTCTTGAAGTGTATTATCTGTTGAAGCGTCGTCTATAACAATTATTTCTATATTCCTTATATTTTGAGCAAGCAAACTCTCTATACACTTTCCTATTTTCCCTTCCACATTATGTGCGGGAACAATAACAGAAACTTTATTCATTATTATCACAATCCTTTTCTAACTTGTCCCCTTTTTTGTATTATACTATGGTTTAAATCACTATACAACTTATTTTTTGTCAATTTTTCCCATGTTTGATAGCCATATCCAGCACACCAAGTATCTTGCACGTTCTAAGCAAATAAATAACCGGCATAACATTTATCCCTTTTTCATACCTACTACATTGTCGCTGTTTAATTCCCAGCATTTCAGCCATACTTTTCTAAGTATGTTTTCCATTATAAAAACATTTTTATCAATACAGCCATTTTACTTCTTATATTTTTAAACACAAAAACGCCTATCTACAAACAAAAGTAAATATAAAACAATAACTTTAAAGCAAATTTACTTACTAATACCGACTTCAAAAACAATTTAAACAACTGAAAATATAACAGTTATGACCAAGGCGAAGTATTAAAATAAATAATAACATGAGGTATAACAACCATACATATTTTAAAAATGAAAATACATCCAGTTTTTTTGCCCGACTCAAATTTTAAAAGTTAAATTAGATAGTGGAACAAATGACGCTAATTTAATTTATAAATTTAGTATAGATTATTTAGCCGGTGGAAATAAAAATTCCGCAAGCAACATTTGGATAGCAATACCACAAGAAAAAGCATAAGAAAAGGTAATAAAATAAGAAATTTACCAACACCAGCAAAAGAAGGATACACCTTTACAGGTTGGTTTACAGATGTATATAGTGAAAATAAAATAAACGAAAACGAAATAATTAAAGAAGATGTAATTTATTATGCGCATTTTGGGTAATGTTAAAAATAATTGCGTCATTTCCAACGAATATTGGTAGCATTAAAACAACTACTATAATATAATTTTTATGAAAGGAGAAATTATATGAACTTAGGAAATAAAATTGCTAAATTAAGAAAAGATAGTAATCTTTCTCAAGAAGATTTAGCAGAAAAAGTTGGTGTCACAAGGCAAACAATATCGAAATGGGAATTAGAAGAAACATCACCAGATATAAATCAAGTAAAAAAACTCTCAAATATATTTAAAATAAGTTTGGACGAGCTAGTAAACAATGATATTAATAATATTTTAATAAAAAAAATAAGCAACACAGAAAAACTTTCCGAAATAATTTTGAAAGGTTTAAAAATAGCCGGGAAAATCGGAATTATATACTTAATTTTCATTCTCATATTAATAATATTCACTATTTTATATACCATATTTCATTAATAAAAACCTACAATATTTTTTTATTTTTGTTACAATTCACAGTATAATAATTAAATACACGCTAAAGAGAATGATTAAGATAACAACTTAGTCATTTTCTTCTTATAATCTTTTAATTTTTTCATCTTTAGTTTCATTTTCTTTTTTCTTTGTTATTTTTGGCATAGCCTACCGTCCTCGTTTTCGTTCAGCTATATTATAACAATTTTCTTTATAATTTTTGATCCAATTATCTAACATACCTTTACCTACTAAGCCGATATCTAATGCCACAGCCCATTTGGCTTCACCATTAATTAG
>CAKPAT010000060.1 GCA_934133155.1 uncultured Bacilli bacterium | reverse complement strand
CCCCCGCACGGACCCATCAGGCGATCCGCCGGGCCCCGACGCGGAACAGGGCCAGTCTCAGCCGGTCCATGGGCCTGGTAGGACTTGAACCTACGACCCCACGCTTATCAAGCGTGTGCTCTAACCAACTGAGCTACAGGCCCATAAATCATTTGACTTTTACAGTATACATTATATTTTGAAGTTTGGCAAGTACTTTTTTCATTTTTTTCGTCAAATTCAAACAACAAATACATTTTAACATATTAAAAAAAATTTATCAACAAAATTTTTGACAAAACTATAAAAAAATGATAGCATTACGTAGGAAAGAAGGAATTAGTATGCCGTCATGGCCAATACATTTAAAAATTGCAACAAAAATCAATAAGGATGATAACTTTTTACTCGGTAATGTTTTGCCGGATATATATAGTGGATTTATAGTAGAAAATGTTTCTAAAAATACCCCAAGTAAAATTACACATTTTAGGGAAGGTAAAAAAATTAATATTGAATGTTTTTTAGAAAAGTATAAAGATAAGTTAGACGACAAATTAGTTCTGGGGTATCTCACCCACTTACTAGCTGATGAACACTATAATGAATATGTTATACGCAAGTACCCACATAAGGATGGGTACACTATAATAAATAATGAAATGGTTCAAAAAAAAGATTTGATTAAGATGAAACATCATGATTTAAAGATATATGATAATAAGATTTTAAAGGAAATGAAATTTAATATTGATTTTAAAAATATTAAAAATACTTTAAATATCAATGATGCCGATTTAATTAAGACTATAGATTATATTAATAGTCTTAAGCCAGATGATGATACAGAAGATTATGAGCTTTTTTCCGAAAAAGAGCTTGATATGCTTTATGAAAATTGTTTAAAGGAAATAAGAGAATATTTAAAAAGCTCCATTTAGGAACTTTTTTATATGCATTTTTTTAATTTTTCTTTTATTTCTGCTTTGATAAACGATTTTTCTAGTGCCATGCTGTTCATTTTTTTAAAATCTTCTATGGTGAAGTTAAATATTTGGTATAATTTGATATATTCTTCTGTTAAAGTAATGTTACTTACGGTGTTATTATCGGTGTTGATGTTTAGGTATATACCTTTTTCATATAATTTTTTTATTGGGTGGGTGCTGTAAGATTTTACAGTGTTTGTTTGGACATTACTTGTTGGGCATATTTCTAAAAGTATTTTTTCTTGTTTTAGTTTTAAAAGTAATTTTTCATTATATATGCTATTTATTCCATGGCCTATTCTTTTGGCACCTGCTTTTACAGCTTTTTCTACTTCTTCTGGTCCTGCTGCTTCACCAGCGTGAATGGTGAATGGGATATTTAGTTTTTTAGCTTTTTCAAAGAATTTGGCATATTTATCAAATGGATATTTTTTTTCGTCACCAGCTAAATCTATGGCACATACACCTTTATTTAAATATTTTTCGGCATATTTTAAGGTATTTTCGTTATCACTATCTTTAGCACCTCTCATTAAACATAAAATTAGGTTTGTTATAACTTTGTGTCCTTTCAGGCCATCCAGTACTGATGTGATTACTTCGTCATATGTGAGGTTTTGAGTGTGAAACATTGGTGCAAAACGTATTTCGGAATATATTACATTTTCTTTATCGAGCTCTTCGGCTAAGTCATTTGCTATTTGTTTTAGGTTTTCTTTTGTTTGCATTAAACTTATTGGAAAAGAAAATTTTGTTAAGTATTCGGTTAAATCTAAGCATTTATCTTTGGCTACCATTTTTTCTTTTAATGTATCTTCTTTTAACCCTGAAAGTTTTGACGCTGTTTTTAAAGGTACTGAGCCATCTAAATGGATGTGAAGGTGCACTTTAGGCATATTTTTTATTTCTTCTATCATCTTTATCACCAGTTTTATTATACTTGTTATAATTTTTAGTGTAAAGACAGTTTTGCAATATTGGATAAATCTTTGTCCATTTGAAATACTGAATATGATATACCGTCCATATGAAATTCACTTTCATAATCTGCTAGGCAAAATTCAAGCAATGATGTAAGAGAATTTATCTCATTAAATTTACTTATAATTGCTTCGTATTTTTTCTCATTATATTGTTTTTTCCAATTTTTTATACTTTCATAAATGTATTTTAAAGCTTTTTGTATTTCGCCTTTAGTCATTTCGAAGTAAATTTTATCTTCTAAGTTATCTGCTTTTGATATATCTTTTTCTAAGTTTGTCAGTAAATATTTCAAATTATTTAAAAAATTATCGCTATTTTTTTCTTCCATAATTTTCCTTTCTTTTATTGTATTGTACATTGATTTTCAAAAGAAGTAAATTGTTTGGCTATGTAAAATTTATTTAAATGAAAAATTTAAATAAGTTCTTCTATTAAATCTTTGTTCAATACTTTTTCCTCCAAGTTCTATAATTTCATTATTGCTTTTGTATTAAGTGTTTTATTTGCATAAGAGCATAGTTTTTTATGTTTGATAATATTATATACTTTTATATGTATTTATTAAATTTTTAAGTTACCACTTTTAAATAGTTTTAGTAATTTTGTATTTTGAATACTTGTTCCTTTATAATTTCTTATGCCGTTTTTTAAGGCTATTTTTTTTCTATTTTGAAATGAGCTATCAATATTGATGGATTTTAATGCATCTATTATAGATGTGCCTTGGTAGGTTTTATTTCCTTTTAATTTGTTTAAAATATTTAAGTTTTGAGTACTTGTTCCTTGGTAGGTATCTTTATAGCCTAGGCGCTCATATAAATTTTTTCTGCTTTCAAATGAGCTATCATATCCGGCTTCTTTTAAGGCGTCTACTATTGATACTCCTCTATAAAAACTTAAATCTGGTAAGTCATTTTTAGCCTGTAACTCATTATATAATAAATTTAAATCTACATTACCGTTTATTCCTTCTACTTTTCCTTTTGAGGTATACTGCCACATATCATATTTACCGGTGTAGGTATTTTCTTTATTATACTGGGCTACCCATATGCTATAGTTTGATAGTTTATTTTGATCTAAGTAATTTGTTAAAAAGTATTTATAGGAGTACACTCCTGCTTCATAGCCGTTTTGTTTTATTTTTTCACAAAAAGTTTGACATATGCTGGTGAGTGTTTGTTTGCCTAGGTTTATTTGGCTTTTATCTTCAATGTCTATATATACTGGCAGATCTAGTTTTCTTTGATTAAGCCATTTTAACACTAGTTCAGCTTCTTTTAAGGCTTCATTTTGGTTTTTAGCATATGAGTAGTGGTATATTCCGACTTTGATATTTTTGCTTGTAAAGCCTTGATAGTTAGCTTCAAATTTAGGATCTTTTTGGTTTTCATACATTCCATACCCTATTCTTATTATGGCAAAGTCTATATCTTTTAGTTCATTAAATTTGATGTCTCCTTGGTATTTTGAAACATCTATTCCTTTATATATCATAAAAAAACCTCCTTACTACTTTATATGTTTTAGTGTAAGAGAGGTCTATAATGTTTATCTTGGTAAAAGCATTTTTAGTTTTTTCTTTACTTTATATGTTAATTTGTCATCTTCTAATGGTATTTGACATTCGTCACCATCATGATTTAAACTTTCTTTTTCTTTAAAGCTATCTGAAGATATTTCTAGATAGTCAGTTTGAAATGTATCTAGGTTTTCAGGGTATGAGGCAATGTCAAAATTTTGTGCACCATTTTCCATTAGTTCTGGAAGTATTTGGTTCATTTTACCTATTGGAAGTGATTTTAATATGGTTACTTCAAATAAGCCATCGTTTATTTTAGCACTTGGGTATAGTTTGAAACCGCCAAAGGTGGTTGTGTTGGATACGATTGTTGTTAAGGCTTTGGTGTAGATAATTTCACCATTTTTGGAATATCTTATTTGCATAGGGTTAAATAAGTTTGGAACTTCGCTTAGGCATGATATTCCGGAAAATAAGTAGTAGCCAAATTTTCCCAGAGTTTTTTTTAAGTATGCAGGTGTGCTATAGGTTACTTTAGAAAATGCTCCTAAGGCAGATACGTATCCAAATGGTATATCATTTACGCTTATCATGTCAACATCAGTTTCTTCTGCTTTTTTTAAAAGCTCTAATGATTTATCGATATTGCCTGGAGCAAGATTAAAGTTATGTGCTGTGTCGTTAGCTGTACCCATTGATATATGGGTATAGTTTGCTTTTTGCGTTACATCGTCTAGGCCTTTAAATGCTTCGCCAAATGTTCCATCACCACCTAATGTGATTATCCAGTCAGATGTTTCATTGCTTTCTTTGATTAAGTCTATGATATGCCCTTTATATGTGCTTTCTTTTAAGGTTACTTCCCCTACTATTT
Organism: uncultured Bacilli bacterium; assembly: GCA_934133155.1. GTDB lineage: Bacteria > Bacillota_I > Bacilli_A > RF39 > UBA660 > Coprosoma. Next base: position 3,123 of record CAKPAT010000060.1, on the reverse strand, counting down.
GTAATTCTTTTCTTACTTTTTCTAATACTTCCGCATTCATTCCAGATGCTTTTGGGTTATATAGTACATTTATTTTCATTTTTAGGCCTCCAAATAGTAATTTGTATTATATATTTTACCGTCTATTTCAATAAAGATTGTGTACTTTCCGATTAATCCCTTTTTATTTATGTATTTGGTAACGGTTATATTTCCGTCTGTTTCTTTATCCGTGTCTAAGTCAACGCAAAGGGCAGTGTAAGGGGTTTTACTGATACGCATATTATAAATATTTTCCATCATGTCTTTATATAAAATTATATTAATAATTTTTCCTTTTTTGAATGTTCCGGTAATTTTCAGCCTATCTTTTTCTTCTTTTATTTGTATATTATGTTTTTTATAGTTTTCATCTATTTGATTTGTTTTTGGAAATGGTGTAAATTTTATTTGGTCACTTTCGGTGACGCCTAGACTTCCAAGAGACTCTGCTTTTCCTAGAGAAAATGTTCCTTCATATAAGCTCATTTTTTCTACGCGGTAATTGTTAGTTTTTAATACTAGTTCAAATATTACTTCGCCATCTAATAGTTCTACGGTGTCACTTTTTAATTCATCCGCTCCAGCTATTCCGGCTGGTTGATTTTGAATTACACCATTTTTGTATGATATTCCGCCAGAGTGAATTATGTAGTGATTTTCCCCTAGATAATCAACATCAGATATGTATGGTGAGTAAAATGAACTTCCTCTTTTTTTCCCGTATTCAAATACTTGAGTAGCTGTCATATTTTCTTTATCTATGTGATAAATGACACCTCTTGAATAACTGTTTTCAGCTGATACATAGTTTTCTTTATTTTTTGATTTATTGTTACCATTATCAAATAAGAATACATCGCCATTTGGAAGTATCATGGCCGCATGCTGACTATATTGCCATTCGGTGTTTGGACCTTTTTTCAAGAAGTATTTTTGGTATTTTTCACTAAAACCTTCACTATCGCCTAATATCCAGTTTAGTTTTCCAGTTTTAAAATCAATATTTACAACTATATCTTGGTGACGACCAGATAATAATATGGAATTTGTGTTTTTGTCATACCATACGGAATTATTATGAAACCAATCATACTCTATCCAGTTTTCACTTTTTCCTTCATCGGTTGGCAATATGTTTTTTAAGTCAAATCTTTTAATTATTTTTCCAGTTTTTCTATCTAAAAGGACTACATAATCTTCAACAGTTCCGCCGTCAAAGTCATTGCTGGCAACTATAAGATTACCATCTTCCATTTCGTAGTAGTCATGGTGGTAACCACCTTTTAGACTATATTCAGTATATATTTTTCCAAGCATATCCATCTCGTATAGACCTGTTGTGTAATAAGGGGTGTTGACTAGTCTTTCAGTGCTTAAAAGTAAGTGTCCATTTTTTAATCTATTCATTTCCCATATAGCTGTTTCTGTTAGATACCATCTGACATCACCATTTGTGTCATATGCACATGTATAGCCTTTACTTGATGGTGTATAAAAATATAAATCATTTGTCAGCTTATCTTGGCTTTTAATAACTTTTTCAGGTAAGATAAAATCATCTGGTAGTTTTTCTGTTTGAATTTTAATTGTTTTTTGTTTATCACCGCAGGTTATAGTAATTTCGTTTTCTTTGTCTGGATATAAACCATATACTGGAATATAGTGAACTTTTTCCTCGTCAAATGTATGGGTGTAAGTGGTTAAATCGTCTTTACCGTTTATTTTTATTGTCACTTTTTCTTTTTCTTCTGTTTTGAACATAATTAATGCGGTAAGTGGTGATATTTTATAAGGGTTTAGCACTACTTTCATATTTTCAAAGGTGTATTTTTCAGCATTAAATTCTTTTTCATAGTCTTCTTGTTTTTCTGTTAATGTATAATCATATAAAAGCTCTTCTTTTCCTTCATTTAAATAGCAATGAAGTCTAAAAAGTGCAATGATAGTAAGTAAAATGATTACGATTATTAAGATTATTTTATTTTTTTTAGTCATAGCAATCTCCTTTTATATTAATATTATAGCAAATTTTTTATTTAAAAAAAAGTAAGAAGAAATCTCCATTTTTTTAAAATAAAATAAGTTATCGACCACTTAATACTTAAATTGATCAATAACTTATAATTTTAACTAAATTTTTTAATAATTCTTAACGTATTTAAAATTGTAAGTAAGGTTACACCGGTGTCTGCAAATACGGCAAGCCACATACTGGCAAGTCCAAAAAGGCTTAATAGTAAAATGGTTATTTTTACGCTTATTGCAAATATTAAGTTTTGCTTAATTATTTTTTTAGTATATTTAGAGATGTTATAAGCTAATGGGATTTTGTCTAGATCATCTTTCATTAATACTATGTCGCTGGCGTTTATGGCAGAATCTGTACCAATAGCACCCATTGATATGCCAATGTCAGCTCTTTTTAGGACTGGAGCGTCGTTTATCCCGTCACCCACGAATATTGTTGTTTTATTGTTTTGGCTTACTTTTTCATAATTTTCATATTTGTTTGTTGGGAGCATTTCGTAAGCTATCTCGTCTATTCCGATTTTTTTACCTATATTTAGTGCCACTTCTTTTTTGTCACCTGTAAACATGTATGTTTTGATATTTTGTTTTTTTAAGAAATCAATTGTTTCTTTGGCTTTTGGTTTGATACCATCATCAATTTTTATTGATGCAACGTGTTTTCCATCTATGTTTAGGTGAATTAATGTGTCATAATTACAATTACAAAGTTTACTGTTTCCAATACTTATTTGATGGTTATTTAAGGTAAATTTTACTCCTTTACCTTCTATTTCTTCAAAATTAAAGACATCTTCACTGCTAATATTTTCTTTTAACTTTGTTATTGACTTTGCAATTGGGTGATTTGAAAGGTTTTCTCCTTTAACCAATATATTTATAACTTCTTCTTTAGTGTAGCTTTCGTCTTCGATTTTAATATCAGTTACTTGAAATGTGCCGTTTGTGATTGTCCCGGTTTTATCAAATATGATGTTTTGGGCATTACTTAGATTATCTAAGTAATTACTGCCTTTTATTAATATACCTTTTTTACTGGAAACACCAATGGCAGTAAAGTACGAAAGAGGCACG
>CAKPAT010000059.1 GCA_934133155.1 uncultured Bacilli bacterium | reverse complement strand
ATAGGCTCAGGTGTTGGCTCCGGAGTTGGAGTTGGTTCTGGAGTAGGCTCAGGTGTTGGCTCCGGAGTTGGAGTTGGTTCTGGAGTAGGCTCAGGTGTTGGCTCTGGAGTTGGAGTTGGTTCTGGAGTAGGCTCAGGTGTTGGTTCTGGAGTTGGAGTGTCGTTTTTACTAGGTTTATTGTCTGGCTCTGCATCTGGATTAATGCTTGTATCACCTGCGTCCTTAATTTTATCATCATGTCCTGTCATTGTATCTTTATGTTCCAAGCCATTTTTAGCATAAATTGTTAAGGTATCGTCACCATTATTTATAATAAAGTAATCACCAATTTGTACTCCGTCATGTTCGTTTACTTTAGCAAAGTTGATGGTTGCGTCAGCAGGAACTTTACCAGTGTCTTTTAAATCTTTAACGATATTTTGTAAACTAGAGTTACTTATTATTTCGCATACAACTAAATTCCATGATTTATCTTGATTTTCATTGTAGAAATAATTTTGGTCTTTGTGGTTAAAATCAAATGTTTTTTTACTTTCTTTGTCAAAATCGTTTGGAATGGCAACTGTAGAGCTAGCTTCTTCTGTTTTTTCTTCATTATTTTTTGTCTCATTTTCAGTATTATTTGTTTCTCCACCAATTTCTTTATTTTCGCCATCAAAATATACTTCAAATGTTCCATCGGCATTTCTGATAAGTGTTACACCATCTTTGCTCATTTCGTCGCCTGTAATATTTGACAAGTCCAATATCATAACATCTTTATAGTTATCACCATAGATTGCTCTTAATTTATCTTCTAATTCTGGAGTTACATTAACTTCAACGCCACTTTTATCTATTAAATAGATATTTCCATCTTTTTCATATGAAACAATGCCACTATTTAATAGGTCGTTATATACTTCTTCGTTGTTTCCTTTAGAAATAGCAGAGAAAGTTTCTGAGTTTTCTTGAACGTCTACACTTGTAGTTTCTGGTGCTTCTTTATTAATTTCTTGGGTTACTTCTTCTTGGGTTTCTTCAGTTACATCGGCATTTTTCACTTCATTATTTTCAGTAATTTCTTCGATTGGAGCTTCATTTTCTGCTGGAGTTTCAGTTACTTCTTCTATTTGATTTTCCTGAACATTCTCGGTTTCAGCAACTCCTTGATTTTCCTCGGTAGTTTCAGTTACTGGAACTTCTTTGGTGTTTTCTATTGTTTCATTATTTTCTGTAGTCTCTAAATTCTCTTCTGGCATATCACCGACTACTGGTTGCATTTCTTCTAATGGTTGTGCTACTGGCTCTTCATGTTCTATATTTGAGTAATCATTTGCTGGAATTTCTACATTTGTATCAGTAATTTCTTGATTTTCTTCAACTGGTGCTTCTAAGGTACTTACTTCTGGAGTTTCTACTGCCTCGGTGTTTGCTTGAGCTTCTGCTAATGTTGAAGCAATTTCTGTATCAAATTCTTGTTCAGTACTTTGAGTGTCTACTTGCTCTGCAGCCACTTCTTCAGCAAATGCTTGATTTACTGCAAATGGGTTTTGTAAAAAGTTTACAGTATTACCTATGAACGCTGCAGGAATCATAGCTCCGCCTAGCATTAATGTAACTACAGCAGCTCCAGGAACAATGGTACCTGTTTTTTTTCTTTCTGGGTGTCTTTCTAAATATTCCATTGTTTTCTTTTTTTCTCTAAATAAACGGTTTACAGCTAAAAATGGTTTCATGGCTTCTACACCAATTCTCATTACAACATTTTTAGTATCTTTTGAAAGTTTATACTTTCTTTTTAATATTCCTTCATACATAAATATTATCTCCTTCTATAAAGCTAAAGTTATTCTTCGTGGTCTTTTATGGCGCATATAATATCACCTTTTTGTTTATTTGTCAAATTCACACAAAAACGCTTTAAATATCAGCTTAATTATAACAAATTTCAGATTAAAAACAAATATTTTATGTTTAATTTTATAGGCTATTTACAATATTTTTAAATTCTTCGCCTCTTTTTTCGTAGTTTGGATACTCGTCCCAACTGGCACATGCTGGTGAAAGCAGGATTGTATCTCCTTCTTCTGATATGTTATAAGCAGCTTTTACGGCTTCTTTTAAATTTTCTAAACACGTTACATCAACATGGTTTTGAATGGCAAAATCTTTTATTCTATCTTTTGTTTGACCGAAACATACGATGTGTTTAACGTTTTTTAAGTAAGGGATTAAGGGTGCAAATGAGTGACCTCTATCTAGTCCACCTAATAGTAAGACTACATTATTTTCAAATGATTTTAAAGCGGTTATTGTTGACTGTGTGTTGGTTGCTTTGGAATCATTATAAAATTCACGATTATTTAGTTTTCTAACGAATTCTATACGGTGCTCTACTCCGGCAAAATTATTTAGTACTTCTTCGATAATTTCAAATGGCACATTATATTTACTTACAGCGAGTATGGCTGCCATGATGTTTTCGTAGTTGTGGACTCCTTTTACTCTTATATCTGAAAGCGGTATTTTCTTATCTTGATAGATTATGTTACCACCATCTATGTATATATCGGCTTTATCTTTAGAAGAGAAGTATAGTTTTTTACAAGGCAAGTTTAGCGTTCTTTGATAAACTTCTAAATCGCCTTTATTTAATACAGCTATGTCACTCGATGTATTATTTTTAAAGATACTTAATTTAACTTTTTTATAGTTTTCGTATGTCCCAAAATGATCTAAGTGAACTTCACATAAATTGGTAAGTACGCTTACATCGGTTTTTAATTTATCTAGGTTTACCAATTGGTGACTAGATATTTCTATAACAAGTATATCCCCTTCTTTTATTTCATCTATTTGGTCACATAATGGATAACCAATATTACCAGCTAGATGCACAGGAAGTGACGCTTTTTTAAGCATTTCATAGATTAGTGTTGTTGTTGTTGTTTTACCGTTTGATCCGGTTATACCAATTATTTGAACATTTTTTAGGTATCTATATCCTACTTCTAGTTCGGTAAGTACTGGTATATTTAGTTTTTCGGCTTTTAAAACTGTTTTGTTATCAAGTCTTATTCCTGGATTTTTAATAACATAATCATAAGTTTCATCTAATAATTCTTCTTGGTTATTTGTTATTACAACTTTAACACCTATGTTTTCTAGTTCTTTTATGTGCTCGTCTTCTTTTACATCGGTTATTAATACTTCATTTTTTTTAGAAAGTAATCTTGCTACAGATACGCCACTTTTGCCCATTCCTAAGACAAAGATTTTTTTATTTTCAAACATTTTTATCACCACATTCAAAAAGATTTTAAATATTTAAAATCTTTTCATTATCCTTTCAATTTCTGATTCTAATTTTGATTTCATTATGCAATCAGCGAAGCCGTCTTGCAAGTAGTGCAGTCTAATAAAGGCTTTTTTATCGTCTATCATGACAACTACTGGTGTAGAAAATTTTTCATTTTTCTTAAGTTCTTTTAAAACGTCATAGGCACTGTAAGTTGATGTTTCGTCATCTAATATTATTAAATTATATTTTATTTTAGATGCGATTTTTTCAATACAGTCTTTACCAAATAACGAACCGCTTACGCTGGCGCCTAATTTTTCTAATTTGTTTGTGATGGCGGTTAATTCTTTGGCATCGTCATCAACAACCATAATGCGTTTATTATTATATAACGTTTGCTCATAAGTATCAAGTTTTTTTGTAATGGCTTTTTCTTCATTTTCAACTATTTTTTGCTCTAAAACGACAGTTACAACAGTTCCTTTTTCATCACTTTTGAGCATTAGGTTTCCACCTAACAGGGAAAGAAGTTTTTTTACAGCTTTAAGATTTAATATTTTTCCATCACTATTTCTTAAATCGATTTTTTGTAAGTCTTCTATTTTTAAACTTAATATGTCGTTTATTTCTTCTATATCCATGCCTTTTCCAGTATCAGATATGGTGATTATAAGTCTACATACTCCATATTTGGATATGGCACTTACATCCATACTGATGTAACCAGATACGGTATTTTTGATGGCATTATTTAAAATAGAATTCAGAACTTGTTTCAATTTTATGGCGTCGCCGTATAAATAATCTGGAAGGTTTTTACCTGTTTCAAATTCAAATTCTACGTTTTTTGGCATTTCGCTTTCCATACGATATTTTATTTCTTTGAAAACATTTAAAACATTATAACGGCTATCATATATTTTAATTCTTTTAGTATCCATTAAAGACACATCTAATATGTCATTAATTGCAAAGTCTAACTCTTTACTTTTGTTATTAATATCTTTAGCAATTTCTTTCATGTTTTCTGCATCATTTTCTTTTATTAAATCTTTGCTTAAGGCCAGCATATCTTTAACCGGCTTTTTGATGTCTTGAGTCATTTTAAATAAGAAGTTCGATGTGTCTTCATTTGATCTTTCAATTAATTTTTTGTTTTTGTAAAGTTCGGATAAAAGCTGAATATCGGGATTTTCAATAGTGAAATACATAATAGCGGTAACTAGGGCAAAAGAACATGTAATTAATATTATTCCTGGATTTATATTTCTTATTATGAATGCAAAGACGAAACATACTAGTAAGGCAAACATAGGAATTAGTTTCTTTTTATTTAATTTTTTGATATTTTTACCAATTGAGATAAAGTCCATTAGCATATATATACTGCAAAACAAAGATAAAATGTCGGCTGCAGGGCCATATGAGTAAACCGCATTGGGATCACTGTGATAATTTAAAGGCAGAATAATTACACCGGCAAGTAAAATAGCATATGCAAATACAGTAATTCTTTTTTCTTTCTTTGTCAGTTTCAAGGCACTTCCACTATTCAGTACACTTGCTTTATTACACACAATATAAATATATAAGGTAAAAAGTGTAATAAATGAGGCAAAATATATCAAATATAATCTATTTACGGCAATGTTAAGCACTGGCACTTGATCCATGTTTTTTACTGTCAGGCAACATAAAAATTCTAACGCAAGGCCTATTAAATTTAATAAAAGTAATTTGTTATATATTTGAGTTTCTATGGTGTTTATTCTTTTTTTAGAAAAATTTACTATACAAAGTAAAAGCGTGTATATAAATGAACACGCGATAAAAGACATTCCTATTATCATACGTCCACTCCATTCTAAAGAAATTATACCACAAAAAAGTGAGTTTTTCTTTCTCACCTTCACTTTTTTATTAAAACTTTGTTAGATTTTTTATTTTGAATGTCTTCGTCTTCTTTTTCTAGTGCTAGATAGTCTATTTTTCCAACTGGTGTTAGAGGAAGATTTTCTCTAAATTTATAATCAGCAGGCTGGCAATATTCTGGCAAGCATTCTTCACATAATTTTTCTAATTCTTCTCTTATTTGTGCTTCTTTGCCTTTATATTCTTCTTTTAAAACAACGTGAACTTTAGGAAGTTTTCCTTGCCTATGCTCTTCATCTGCTATGGCAACCACTTTGCATGCTTCTATTGATTCATTTTTTTCAATAACTTTTTCAATTAATGATGGAAATATTTTGAAACCATCATATCTAATCATCATTCTTTTTAAACGGTCGACTAGGAAGATACTGCCATTTTCATTCATATAACCAATATCTCCTGTATGAACCCATATTTTGCCGTCAGCATGTCTTTTTAGAACAGCGTCTGTAGCTTTTTGATTTTGAAAATACCCAAGCATGGTGTTAGGCCCTGTTATACATATTTCACCATTTTCTCTGTAACCTAGTTCTTCTTCAGTTCCTGGTTCAAAAATTGCCAACGTTTCTTTAACAAAAGGTATACCTACACTACCAATTTCATTATTTTCGTCAACTGTTCCAACTACCGCTCCAGCAACTTCTGTCATGCCATACCCTTTGACAATTTTTGAGGTGCAGTTATGTTTTTTTAAAAATTCATTAGCTTCTTCTTCTAAACTTACATCCATCGCATCTCCGCCTACGGTAGGTGCTATTATGTAAGATAAATCTTCATTTTTTAATTTTTCACTTTTTACAATAGTCCCCCAATATGATGGTACACCAACCATGTGAATTGGTCTATTTTCTACTAATAGGTCATCAAATTTTTGAGGATCAAATGCAGGAATTAGGATAACTTCCATACCAATAGTAAGTGGTAGATGCAGTCCTGTTGCAACTCCATATGCGATAAACGTAGGCATAATATCTAGCCAATTATGCTGTCTTTGCATATCTATTCCAGTGTATACGCTTTGGAGAACAACGGCATTAATGTTTTCATTCGTAAGAAGAACGCTTTTAGGTAGACCTGTTGTTCCACCAGTATGCTCGATAATTGTGGGTCTATTTTCTTCGTATTCAGCTTCTACTATTCCTTTATAATCTCTACCTTTTTGAATAAATTCTCCCCAACTTTCAGTATGTTTTTCGTGATAATCATTTGGTTTTAATGCAAATGTTTCCGTAGGTGATACTGCAACAACTTTATTTATTTTTCTTTCTATTAATGGTTTTATTTTCTCATAATGGGTATCTATAATAATAACTTTATCAGTTCCAGTTTCGTCAATATACCTTTCTATACCTTCGGTGCTTGTTCTAGGGTCTACCATATTCGCTACTGCACCTATTTTGCTTATAGCGTATAGCAAATATACAGCCTCTGGGGTGTTTGGCATAGAAATCGTAACTATTTCATTTTCTTTTACTCCCATAGCTTTTAACGCTTTGGCAGTTTCATTTATTTTATCAAAAAGTTCTTGAAAGGTTATTTTTTTACCAAAATAGCTTAAAGCATTTCTTCCTAAATAATCCTTATTTTGCTCATATAAATAACTATATAAACTCATTTTAGGTATATCTTTTTTTATTTTGTATTCTTCATAGTATCTTAACCATGGTTTATCTATGCTGAGGTATCCTACTGAAGGCCCAGCTATTTCGCCTGTGGCAAGCCTTTTTAAGTATAAATCTCTTTCTATTTCTTCATCATGATTTAATTTAGAAATATCTTCTTTTAATTTAAATAAATCTTCTTTTGTCATATTAATTCTCCTTACCATTTTTCTAACTGTATTCTAACATAAAATTAAGCCTTTTTCAATTTATTGAATGGCAAAAAGTTTTTTTTACAAAATGTTTGCAGATTATATATTTTACATGAAAAAGTCCTAGAACTTCTAAAGTTTTCTGGGCACGTTTCAATATGAAATATACATGTTTTATAGATAGAGTCAATAGTTTGAAAAAAATTACAAATTATGTTACGTTGAAAACATGAAAAAGGCTAACTCATAATGAATTAGCCTTTTTCTCTATATAAAATAATTAATTTCAAATTGGTAGCGAGAGGGGGATTCGAACCCTCGACCCTGCGGGTATGAACCGCATGCTCTAGCCAACTGAGCTATCTCGCCATGCAACAAAAACATTATAGCAAATTTATATTTATATTTCAAGTGTGTTTTTTCGATTTAGCTATAAAAATTTTTTTCTTCAATTTAAGAAAGCAGGCAGATGTATATTAAATTCTGCCTGCTACCCTATCCAGTTTATAGTCGCATTACTGCCCCATGGACTGCCTGTTAT
>CAKPAT010000058.1 GCA_934133155.1 uncultured Bacilli bacterium | reverse complement strand
AAAAAGAAGAGATAAAGTGCAAAGGACCCCTCATCAAACTAGGTTTAGAGCCTTGGGATAAAAACCTAAACAAAACATATTTAAGAGAAAAATTAAAAGATAAACCTATAAAAACAGAACTATTAGATCAAAGCATAATTGTTGGAATAGGTAACATTTATGCAGATGAAATACTTTTTTTAAGCAAAATAAATCCAAATACAAAAGCCAAAAATTTAAGTGATAAAGATTTAGAAAATATAATAGAAAATACTAAAATAATATTAGAAAAAGCTATCGAATATGGTGGAACAACTGTAAAAACATACACATCAAACGAAGGAGTGCATGGCAGGTTTCAAACACACCTTTTAGTGCACACCAAAGAAATATGCCCAGTATGTCATGAAAAAATAATCAAAATAAAAGTAGGCGGTAGAGGCACATATTACTGTCCAAAATGCCAAAAAACTAGTGAATAACCGGTTTATAAAAATCGTCACTAGTTTTTTTTATATTATAAATATCAAATGCTCTCTTCTCAATTTCTAAAGCTTTAAATCTTTTATCAAACCCAGTAATAATAGGAACATCACATAAACTTCTAGCACACTTAATAAATGACCTACCTTTATCATTAAAACCTAAAACTCTAATATAAGAAATATCCCTGCACATTAAAGCCTCATCTTTAGTATACCCACATAAAATACAAATAAGCATTCTTTGAATTCTATTATAAGTATACCTTTTAGATTTAATTTTTAAAACCAAATCATCAAAATTTAAAGCATCATAAATAACCTTTTTAACTCTTCCCTCAATTCCCTCATCAACACCTTGATAAATAGAAATATCCTCACTGATAATTCTATACTTAAGTAAATCAAAATAATCATCATTAAAATGTAAATTATTTAAATTGTTTAATGTATTTAAAGGAACATATGAAGAAATATCTTTCCCTTCTTTTAAAGCACACCTAATACTTCTAGCACTTGTAAACTTACCTTCCAAACTAATACTGTTATAATCTCCACACCTTTTAATAGAAATAGGTTTCAAATTACCCAATTTTTTCATATAAGAAAGAGCTAACAAGTCATTAGGCTTATTAATATAAACACCCTTTAAATCAAATAAAGCCTTAGACATACTAGTTGGATAATTAAAACCTAAAGATAAATACTTTTTAACCATTAAATCATAATTCTCATCTAAATTAATTAAATCATAAAATAAATTAATGTCATCAGTTTCACTACCAAAAGCTAAATAATCAACACCAAGCTTATTTAAAATACGAGTAGCCCCATAAGCAAAAATATCAGCCGAAGAAATACAAAAAACAAAAGGTAGTTCAATTACTAAATCAGCATAATATAAAGCCATATCACACTTACACTTTTCACTGATGATACTAACTTCTCCCCTTTGTACAAAATTGCCACTCATTACACAAACAATAGTCGCTAAAGGATACATCTTTCTAATTTTTTCAATCATAAAAACATGTCCATTATGAAATGGATTATACTCACAAATGATGCCAATACTCATAAAATCACCTAGAAAAATCATAACATTAAAAAACAAAAATCGCAAATAAAATAATATTCAAAAAGTGTCGAAAATTAAAAAATATTGGAAATATTTTTCCAATACTTGACTAAAAATACTTTTAGTTGTATGATTTATACAAAAAGGAGGAAAAATATGATAGAAAGAGCAGAATATCTTGATATGTTAAACCGTTTTAAAGACAAAGATTTAATCAAAGTTGTTACAGGAATACGTAGATGTGGTAAATCAACATTATTTAAAGAGTTTATAAATTACTTAAAAGAAACTGGAGTAAAAGAAAATCAAATAATAGATATTAACCTTGAAGATGCAATGTATGACTTTCAAAACTATAAAGAACTGTATGATTTTATAAATAAACAAATAAATAATCAAACAAAATTTTATGTTTTCTTAGACGAAGTTCAAAATGTTCCAGAATTCCAAAAAGCTGTTGATAGTTTGTATATAAAGGAAAATGTTGATGTTTATATTACCGGTTCAAATGCTTTTTTGCTTTCTGGAGAGCTTGCAACCCTATTATCTGGAAGATATATAGAAATAAAAATGTTACCACTATCATTTAAAGAATATTTAACCGCCTTTAAAGATAAAAATAAAAGTAAATATGAATATTTTGAAGATTATATGAAAAATGGTGGAATGCCTGGAAATATACCAATACTAAAAGATAATTCAAATGATTTATATATATATTTAGAAGGAATATTTACAACTATTGTTTATAAAGATATAATTGCAAAAAATAATATAACCGATAAAATACTCATGGAAAACATATTGAAATTTATATTTGATAGTATTGGTAGCCCAATATCAACTAAAAAAATAAGTGATACATTAACCAGTAAAGGAATTTCGACGAGTAATCATACAGTTTTAAAATACATATCCGCATTTACTGAAAGCTTTCTAATATATAAAGCAGAAAGATTTGACGTAAAAGGTAAAAATTTACTTGATAGGGATTATAAATATTATGTTGTAGACCAAGGTTTTAGAAATTACTTATTAGGAAAAAAAGCTTATAGTGACATGGGACACATATTAGAAAATATAGTTTACTTAGAATTATTAAGAAGAGGTTACCGAGTTTATGTTGGGAAAGTTGATGATCTAGAAATAGACTTTGTAGCCCAAGATAAAACCGGCTTAAAATATTACCAAGTATCATTATCCGTAAGAGACGAAAAAGTCCTAGAAAGAGAACTTAAGTCCCTTCAAAAAACAGGAGATTATTATCCAAAATACTTACTAACACTAGACATGGACTTAGAAGCTGACTATAATGGCATAACAAAAATAAATATCATAGATTGGCTACTAAATGAAAAGTAAGCTCTATTACGCAATTTTAAAAAAAAATTCGATTTTGCGTAATAGAACTTTTTCTTTACAAAAATGAAAAAAATGTCAGTCTTTGAATAAAATTACCTCAAAATATGATATTATTATAGTAAAAGGAGAGTAAGGATATGAATAAAAAAGGATTTACATTAATTGAACTTTTAACGGTCATTGTCATACTTGGTATACTTTCAATGATAGCAGTGCCTACTGTATTAAATGCGATTGAAACATCAAAAGAAAAAACATGTCATCAGCAAAGAATCGCTATTATAGACGCTGCAAAAAGGTGGGGAACAGATAATTTTAAAGAACTTCCAACAGAAAACGAAGTAAAAGAAATAAGCCTAGAAGAATTAAAAACTAAAGGATATTTAAAAACTGATAAAGAATTAAAAGACCCACAAACAAACGAAACATTAACAGGAAGTGTCACAATCACATATCAGAAAGATACAAACCAATATGAATATAACTATAACTTATCTTGTAATAGTTCTGCAGCTGAAACAATAAAAAAAGAAGTAGTTACAGAAGGCGATGGACTTTATAAAGGTGAAACAAAAGATGATGAATATATCTTTAAAGGTGCAGACCCAGGAAATTACATAAAACTTGGTGACGATTTGTACAGAATAGTTTCTATCGAAAGTGATGGTACACTAAAAGTAATGAAAATAGGAAGTGTTGGTAGTAAAGCATATGATGAAGCAAAAGAAAGATACTCTACCGATAAAGCAGACTACTGTACATTTGGTTATGGGTGTAAGGTGTGGGGTAGTAACACCACTATGTTAAATAGTTCAGGACAAAGAATAACACAAATGCCGCAAAGTGTTGGTGGAAAATTGTATAATCTTCCAGATAAGGAAGCAACTTTAAATATTTATTTAAATACAGAGTGGTATAACAATCTAAAGCAAGAAGTAAAAGACGTTATCGTTCCACATCTATTTAATGTTGGAATGGTTGATATAAATGAAACTGATATAAATACTACCATAAAACAAGAAGAAGCTTACAAATGGTATGGAAAAGTAGGAATAACTAATATAAGTGATTATGTAAAAGCTAGTACCAATCCAGTTTGTAAAAATGTAAAAGATTACTCTTCAAACTCAGATTGCTACAGCAATAGTCAAAACCATAACTGGGTATTTGAAGCTAAAGGTGGAGATAAAAATCAAGGATGGTCAATGAACCCATATTCAAATGAAACAGGAAGGGATGTTATTCATATGTTAAGTAATGGACAGTTAGGCGGAAATAATTCTTCTCATGGTACTCATGGCATAACACCAGTTCTATTCCTAAAATCTGACTTAAAACTAGAAGGTTCAGGAACTAAAGTAGATCCATACATCATAAAGCAGGACTAAATCTGCTTTTAAATTACAAAAAAATATAATATTCGACAAAATTCGACAAAATTTAGCAAAGAAAAAGGCTAAAATATACATGGTGATTAAAAATGAAAATATTTGACGCAATGCTTTTAGATATAGCATACTTGGCCTTACCATTAACATTTTACCTATTGTACTTAATGTATGCCAAAACATTCAAAAAAGAAGAAAATAACTTAATATTTGCCATAACAATATTCAGTATGCTTTACATAACAATAAAATTTAACATACCATTATTTGAAGGTTTTCCACTACTACTCATAAATATCCCTTTAATTTTAGCAATCTATAAAAAATCAAATATAGCCACTATAATATCTTCGGTCATAATCGCATTTTATTATTATAATTTCTATAACGGAAATTTAATTCTAATAATACTAGAATACACAATTTACTGTATATTAAGCTTAAAAATTAAAAATATAAACACCTTTATATTAATCTTTTGTATAATAAAATTTTTCACAACATATATTCAAATAGGTGAAACAATCAACCTTTTAATAGCAATATTCTCACTATACTTAAGTGCCATTTTAACAATATATCAGTTCAAACAAACTGAAGAAGTACTAAAACTTCATAAAAACTTAAAAAACATCATAGAAGAAAAAGATTTCAAAAAATCACTATTCAACATAACCCATGAAATAAAAAATCCCATTGCAGTATGCAAAGGGTATTTAGATATGTTTGATATTGAAAATAAAGAAAAAAGTAAGGAATACATTAAAATAATCAAAGAAGAAATAAATAGAACCTTGATATTATTAGAAGATTTTCTATCTATAAATAAAATAAAAATAAATAAAGATTTGTTAGACATTAATATGCTTTTAGAAGAAGTTTGCGAAAATATGAAAATTTACTGTAAAAACCAAAATATAAATATCGAATTAAACACCAAAGATAATGAAATATACATAGAAGGTGATTATAATAGATTAACCCAGGTACTCGTAAACATCATAAAAAACAGCACCGAAGCCAATACTAAAAACATCAAAATATGGACAAACATAAACCAAAAAGAAATCGAAATTCATATCAAAGATGATGGTATAGGCATGAGTAAAGAAAATCTAGAAAATTTAAAGAAACCATTTTTCACAACAAAAACAAAAGGAAGTGGTTTAGGCGTTGCCCTATCAAACGAAATTGTATTACTACATAAAGGAACATTAGACTATAGATCAAAAGAAAACGAATATACGGAAGTAATAATAACCTTACCAGTAAACTCCATATACGAATAAAACTGCATATAAAGCAGTTTTTAAATTTCCAAATAATAATTTTCATTATAGCTATGTGAAGTACTATCTAAACTATTGAGCTCATCTGTAGTAATCAAAAAGAACTTATGCAAAAGTAAATTAGACCCATCATTAGTTACCGGATCATCCCAAGTTAAATCTAAATGAAGCCACTGGCCGTCTAAATAAACCAAATTCCAAATATGTGTAGCATTAGAAATCTTATAATTAGGAACATTAAGCATATCCAAATAAATCTTCATCGCATCACTGTAACCACTGCACAAAGAATACCCCTCAAGCAAAGGACCATTAGCCTTATGAGAATTATAAACATAATTATCGTCTTTACCATTTTCAATATTATTAGCCCTATCCTTATCATAAACTGTATTATTGATCAAATAATCATGAAAAGCTTTAATTTTATCTCTTACACTCATATTCTCATTAATACTATTTGTAATAATTTCATTAATTTTATTCTTAGTAAGACTAATATCTTCCAAAGAATAAAGCTTATCAGTCTTCATATCAATCTTCCCATAATTAGCAATCGTAAAATAAATCTTCTCATAACTATTATAAGGCGAAACCATGTTATTAATCGTAGATAGTAAAACTTGATCTTTAGAAATATTATTAAAATCATTTAAACAATTTTCATAACTAATATCACAGTAAAAAGTAAACTCCGAAAGCCCATTATTTAAAACAGTATAAATAATATTCAAAAGATCTTGATAATTTTTGGCGTGAAAATCATTAGTTTCCTGCACAAACTTAAAATTAAAATCATTGTGATAAGAAACATCATTAGGAAGAGTAACACTTTGATATTTAGAAACCGTGCCCATAATTTTTTTGGCAATATCCTCCCTATAAGTAAAACAAAAAATCAAAAGTCCAAACAAACACACAGTAAATAAAACATCAAAAAATTTCTTCATTAAATCACCCTCTAAACAAAATTATACCACATCAAGTAAAACAAAATATAGTCAAAAAAAGATATGAAATTAACTAACATATCCTCATTTGATTTATCTGCTTCTTCCTTGAACATTTTCTGGATTTTTATAAACATAATCATCGTCCATTTCCGGATTATAATAATAAGTGTCCCTACCAACAGCTAACTTTGCTAAAGCTGCAGCAACTTTTGGATTTTTTTCTTGTCCGATAGTAGCGTCTAAATAATCTTGTGTAGCTGGAGTAATAGGAAAAATCCAATCTCGTGGGGATGATGATAATTTCATATCTCTAAGTCCATGCTCAGAATTTAATTGAACAGTTGCACTATATTCCTCTCCGCTATTTTTATACTCAGCATAAGCTTTAGCTGTATCAAATTTATCCCTAGTTAAAATTACCTTACTATCATAGTTATTAGCTATCGTATTAATATCAAATGCCTGCTTTGCTAGCCAAAAGGCTGCATCACTTCCAATTTCATTAAATGGAGATGTAATCGGTCTATTTGAAAAATTTTTTTCAACGCTTCTAAGCATTATTCCGTCATTGGTGTATTCAGATTTTTTGGCATGAGTAGTAGCCTTACATTTTCTATAATCCTCCGGATTGGAACGAACAATTACATCTGCATTTTCAATTGTAACCCAGTCGTTTTTGTCAATTTTTGCTACAAACCGAGTACCCATTTTTTCTTGCATATATCCTTTATCTGTTTTATAACCATATCCATCTTCCCAACGAGTACAATAAATTGCATCAGGGCCTGCAGAAATACTAACTGTTTTCTTTTTACCGCCATCACATGTGTATTCAAAAGATATATATCCATTTTCTTCTTTAACTTGAATGTCTTTGGTTTCTCTATCTAAATTAGAACCACCAGTAACACGGCCTATTTCTTTAACTACAGATTCATAAACAGGCTGATCCAAAAATTGTTGATTAACTCCTAAAGAGGCAATATAATTGCCCAGATTTTTGCTTAATTCCTCCAATGTATAATATTTCATAAATATTCCTCCTTATGTTTTCATTATACCTAATAATCTAAAGATTAAAATATATTATTCACTGTTTTACATTTAAATTTTACATTTAACAAAAATATGTCAATAACTTTTGAAAATGTCCCAAACTTTATTAATTATTAACGGAATTATTCGAACCATTTTCTAATAAAGA
>CAKPAT010000057.1 GCA_934133155.1 uncultured Bacilli bacterium | reverse complement strand
GACAAAATACTAAGAATAACAATAACCCCTAAAAGTTCTGACAAAGTAAAACCTTTATTCATAATAAACCATCCCTTAACTTTTTAATCTGCAAATCGTAATCTGCACCATCAGTTATAAAACTACCACTAACTGCAATATCCGCTAAAGAAACAAACTTAATTGTCTCATCATTAATGCCACCATCAACCTCAATAAGAAAATCATAATCTTTTTGATAATCCTTTAACTTCAAAATCTTATCACTAACATCAATAAATTTTTGACCACCTTTGCCTGGGTGAACTGACATAACTAAAACCACATCAATCATAGATAAATAAGGTTTTAAAACATTCACATCAGTTTCCGGATTAATCGCCATACCAACCTTAATATTCAAACTCTTTAAATAATCAATAATCGAAATAGGATTAGAAACCACTTCATAATGAAAAGTAATATTAAAAGGTTTCATAGAAATTACCTCATCAATATAATTTTTAACATCACAAACCATTAAATGAATATCTTTAGGCTTAGTAATAAATTTAGTATTTTCTTTCATATCATTTAAAGAAATAGAAGCATTTTCCGTAAAAATACCGTCCATAATATCAAAATGAATTAAATCAGAAGATCTATCCAAAAGAGAAATCTTATAAGCATCATTTTGAATTTTCAAAAAAGAAGAAGCAATTTTCATTTACCGCACTCCCTAACAAATTTAACATAATTATCATATCTGCTTTGTAAAATAGTCCCATCAGAAACAAGTTTTTTAACCGTGCATCCTTCTTCCTTAATATGCATGCAGTCAGAATACTTACAAGAAACATTAAACTCCGGAAAAGAATTTTTAATCAAAGAAGAAGTAAATACACTTAAATCAATCGCTGAAAACCCCGGAGTATCCGCCACCATACCACCAAATAAAGGTAAACTCTCAGTATGCCTTGTTGTGTGTTTACCACGATTAAGTGCCTTAGAAATCTCATTAGTTTTCAAATTCAAATTAGGATCTAACTTATTAAGCAATGTACTTTTACCAGCCCCACTTTGACCTGTAAAAACACAAAAACTATCCTTAAAAACACTTTTAATCTCATCTAAATCAGTATTCAAATAAACCTCATAGCCCACTCCCCTATAATAATTAATTATAGAAGAAAAATCCTCATCACATAAATCAAGCTTAGAAAAAACAATAACCGGATGAATATTTTGAATACTTAAAACAGTAAGTAATTTATCAAGTAAATTAGAAGAAAAATCCGGCTCACGAACACTTGTAATAATAATAGCCTTATCAACATTAGCCACCGGAGGTCTTTTTAAAACATTTTTTCTAGGTAAAATATCTAAAATATAATTATTATCAAACTCTACATAATCGCCTGTAAGAGGAGAAATACCATCACGTCTAAATCTCCCCCTAGGCTTACAAACATAAACACTGCCATCACATAAAACAGAATAATCATTACTTATTTGTTTAACAATAACGCCTCTCATTGATTGTCTTCACCTGAAGTATCAGTATTTTGAGAGTCATCAACATTTGCCGTATCTTTATCCGTATTTTTAACAACCTTAATTCTCAAATTATCACCACGACTAACCTTATTACCGGCAGAAAAGTTTTGGTAAATAACTGTATCATTTTGTTTAGAAGTGTCTTGAACATAGGTAACATCAATAGTAAGTTCATTTTCTTCAGCAAATTTTCTTACATCATCTTCCGTATAAGTACCATCAATAAAATTAGGATAACTAATATAAATTCTAGGTATTATAAAAGTAATCGTATCACCCTTACCAATTTCACTTCCAGCTTTCACATCTTGAGAAATAATCACACCTTCTTTAACATCATCAGATTTTAAAGTATCCTTCTTCTCAACTAAAACAGTAATGCCTTCCTCTTCTAATGACTTTTTAACAGTCTCATAATCCTTACCAGAATAATCCTCAATCTTAATCTTAGAAGTGCCCTTAGAAACAATAATCGTAACCTTATTATCCTTCTTCACCGTCTTACCAATAGCAGGACTAGTACCAACAACCTTATCCTTATCAATATCATCACTAGAAACCGATTTAGTACTTTCAGAAACCGTAATACCTTTATCTTCCAAAACCGTCTTAGCTTGCTTTAAAGTCATATCCTTAACATCTGGAATAGTAATTTCCTTACTAGATATGTTAGGTAAAATAACCAAAATAAACACCAAAGCCAAAATCAAAATAGTAATAATAGACGCCACAATAATTAAAGCTTTATTAACCTTCTTTTCTTTCTTAGTAGAACTATCTTCCAAATCCTTCTCTAAATTTCTCTCAGCTCTTTTCGGCTTAACCTCTAAAGTCTTATCAAAATCATGTTCAGGATACTCATAAATAACCTTAGGTTCATTAAATCTTTCCTCATCTAAAGCCGTCTCTAAATCCTCATGCATTTCTTCCGCAGAAGCATATCTATTTTGTGGATTTTTTGCACAAGCTTTTAAAATAATATTTTCTAAACTTTGAGGCATATCCGGATCATACTCACAAATACTTGGGATTTTCTCTTTCATATGCTTAATAGCAACCTCAACTGGATTATCACCCTTAAAAGGCACATGACCAGTCAAAAGCTCAAACATTAAAATACCTAAAGAATATATATCACTCTTTGTAGTTGCTGCATTACCATTAGCCTGCTCAGGCGGAATATAATAAACCGTCCCCATAACACTGTTAGTCTGCGTAATCTCCCCAGAATTTAAAGCAACAGCAATACCAAAATCCATTATTTTAACACGGCCGTCTTCCAAAATAATAACATTTTGTGGCTTAATATCCCTATGAATAATATAACTCTTATGTGCATGAGAAATAGCTGATGTGAGTTGTAGCATAATATCCACAACCTCAGTCAAAGTCAAACTACCTCTTTTTTTAATAAGTTGTTTCAAAGTCTTACCCTCAACATACTCCATAACAATAAAATACTTACCATTATCTTCCCCAACATCATAAACCTCAACAATATTAGGATCATTTAAAGAACTAGCCGCAATAGCTTCCCTTTGAAACCTTCTAACAAACTTCTCATCTTCAGCCAAATCTCCTCTAAGAACCTTGACCGCAACTTTCCTATCTAAAATAGTATCTTGAGCCAAATAAACATTAGCCATACCGCCTTCGCCTATCGACCTAATTATCTCATAACGTTCATTAATTAGTTGTC
Source organism: uncultured Bacilli bacterium (assembly GCA_934133155.1). Classification (GTDB taxonomy): domain Bacteria; phylum Bacillota_I; class Bacilli_A; order RF39; family UBA660; genus Coprosoma. Next base: position 4,546 of record CAKPAT010000057.1, on the reverse strand, counting down.
CCCTATTTATCATGATTTCTCTCCTTTTCTAAATAAGCAACAGAGATATTATCCGTGCCACCTCTATTATTACATTTATTAATCAATTTCTGAATTTTATCGTCAATAGATAAATCTTCATTTATAACCTTTTCAATTTGCTCATCATCCAGCATATTCGTAAGACCATCACTACCAAGTAAAATACCATCAATATCCCTTTCAACATCAAAAATATCCATATCAACAGTCATATTAGCCCCTAAAACCCTCATTAAAACATTCTTATGTGGGTGATTCTTAGCTTCCTCCAAAGTAATTTCACCAGACTGTACAAGCAAATTAACCAAAGTATGTGGAACAGTAATCTTATGTAACTTGTGATTTTTAATAACATAACCAGAAGAATCTCCAATATTACCAAAAAGCAAAAACTCATTAGTAATAAGTGCCATTACAATAGTTGTTCCCATTCCTTCACTTTCTGGATTTTCCAAAGTATATTTATATAAAAGCATATTAGCTTCACTAACAATTTCCTTTAAAAAATTAATCGCATCTTCCTTATTGCCCACACTAGATGTATCAATAAACCTCTTACCAATATGTGTAATCGCAATAGAAGAAGCAATCTCTCCTCCTTTGTGGCCACCCATACCATCAGCCACAGCCATTAAAATTTCACCACTACCATTTTTCACAATAGTGACACTATCTTCATTATGATCCCTAACCTTACCAGGATCAGTTAAATATGAAAACTCCATTACTTTCCCTCCTCATAATTTGAACGAAGCTGTCCGCAAGCAGCCGAAACCTCACTGCCAAATTCCTTGCGTATCGTCACCGAAATATTATTTTTCTTTAAAATATCATAAAAAACATCAATATCACCCTTAGGTGTTTTTTTAAACTCAATATGACTAGTCTCATTATAAGGTATCAAATTAACATAAGCATTCATACCCTTAAGTAACTTAGCCAAATTTAAAGCATCTTTAGGACTGTCATTAACACCCCTTAGCATAATATATTCAAACGTAACTCTTCTATTAGTCTTTAAAATATACTTTTTGATAACATGCATTAAATCTTCTAAAGGATAAACCTTATTAATTGGCATAATTTTACTCCGTACCTCATCCGTAGCCCCATGCAAACTAATAGCTAAATTAACCTGTAAATTCTCATTCATAAACTCTTCAATTTTAGGAATAATACCACAAGTAGAAACCGTAATATGCCTAGCACCAATCTCTAAACCCTTGCCTGCATTAATAATCCTAATAAACTTCATCACATTATCATAATTATCAAAAGGCTCACCAATTCCCATCAAAACAACATGCGTAATCTTTAATCCAGAATCTTCCTGAACCTTTAAAATCTGTGTAACCATTTCAGAAGGTGTAAGCTTTCTAACTCTTTTAAGTCTACCACTTTCACAAAAACGGCACGACATATTACACCCAACCTCAGTAGAAATACAAATACTTTGCCCATAATCATGAAGCATCAAAACAGCTTCCACCTTATTAGAATCCTCAAGTTCAAACAAATACTTATAAACCAAAGATCCACACTGCTTTTGAATAATGTTTACACGTGAAATACTAAAATCTGCCTTAAGCCTTTCTAAAACATCCTTTTTAATATTGGTCATCTCATCGAAAGAAGTAACCTTTTTCCTATAAAGCCAGTCATAAACTTGAATAGCCTTAAACTTCTTCTCACCAATGCCCACAAAATAATCTTCTAAATCTTCTACCTTCATATCATAAATATTCATAACTTCCACCTTAACAACAATTATAACAAATTTAAAAAAAAAATAACAGATACTCCCATTATTTTTTACACTTCTTTAGCCAAAACAAGCCTAAAACCATCAGTTTTCCTGCCAGTATAATTGCACGTTTGTAAAATTAAAATCTTTGAACTTTCATCAAGCGAAACATCAGTCTTAAATAAAGACTTATCTTTAAGTTTTTGAATATGCTTCAAATAAGAACCATCAAAATTTTCCAAATTAACATAATCAAAATCGTCTCTTTCAACATAAGAAGAAAAAATCTCAAAAGTTCTCTTACCACTAAGCGTATATAAATAAATCAAAGAATGTTTTTTATAAAATTCATAATCGTAATAAGTAAGTGCTCTAAAAGGTAAAACACTATTTAAATTATTGTGCCCATAAATAATTAACTTGTTATAGTCATTAATATTAACCCTATAATCTAAAAACACCTCACCATTTTTATCAAAATTCTTATAAACATTATGTTTTAAATAATAATCATTATCTGAAGACTGTAAAACAATCACACTTAAAACAGAAGGAATTTCCAAAACAGCCACAATATCTTCATTACCATACTGCTTTATTAAACGTTCCACCACATTATCTTCCTTTAAAATGTCAGAGGAAACAGTAACATATTCCTCCTTATTAAAACAAAAAATTAAAATAATAATAATCAAAATAATCAAGCAAATCTTCTTCATTCAAATCACCCGAAAATTAAATATTTAACGTATAATATACTATTATACGTTAATTTTCAAGCCTTTTCAGCAATTTTTGCTGTTTTTTTATTATAATCGAGCATTTTCACTAAATTTCTTCACACATAATAGTATAAAAAAGAAAGACCTATAAAGCCTTTCTTAAAAATATACCTAAAGATAAAGTACCAAGTAAAAGATAAATATAAGGTATAGTATCATCATTACCAGTTTGAGGTGGTATAACCTCAATATTCTCATATTTCTTATTTAAAGTATTAATAATATTAAAGCTATCATAACTAGTAGTATAACCATCAACAGATTTCTCTGAAATACTATAATCTATAACTTTACCATCTTTATACTTATATAAATTCTCAAAAATATGCGTCCAATCATCATCTTTAGTAATTTCTACAGTCTCATGGTAAACTTCAGTTCCTTGAACCTCACCAACTAAATCAACATAAATCGTGTCAGGTCTAGAAGAACTATTATCATCTACCCAAGTTTTATTAACCTCAATATCCGTCTTTTCTGGAACATGAGTATTAGTAATAACCGTTGTAACATTATTATCTAAAGTAGTAGATTTTAAAGAGCTATTAACGTAACCATTAACCACATCTTCAATAATCACATACTCAATTAAAGTTCCATTATTATATTTTGGTAAATTTTCAAACACATAAGTCCAATTATTATCAACACTAATAGTTTGAGCACTACTATAAATAGTCTCACCATCTACCTTACCAATTAAAGTAACATTAATACTATCTGGTCTTATACCATCATTATTATTCTCATCATCCCAAACCTTAATTGCCTTAAAATTAATAACCTCTGGAGTATGCGAATTAACAATATCAAAGCCTAAAGTATCAGACTCATAGCCTTCAACATCTACCTCAGATAAAGAATACTTAATTTCTTTACCATCTTTATATTTATTAATATTTTCAAAAGAATATTTCCAATCAGTATCTGAAGATGCAAATGTACTATCTATAACCTCACCATCAGCAAGTAAATTAATAGTAATTTTCTCTGGCCTTATACCATCTTGATTATTATTATCATTCCAAGTCTTAACGCCTTCAATACTTACCTTCTCACTTTCATGAGTATTAGTAATATTAAAGCCATCATAACTAGTAGAATAACCTTTAACATCATCTTCTGAAATAGTATAATTAATTAACTTACCATCATTATATTCTGGAAGATTTTCAAAAGAATATTTCCAATCACTAGAAGCAGTTACTACCTTATAATCAGAGTAAACTTCCTTATCTAAAACCTTACCAGAAATTCTTACAGTAATACTATCCGGTCTTATGCCATCATTATTATTATCATCATTCCAAGTCTTAACACCGGAAATCAATGTCTTACTAGGATTATGAGTATTAACAACATTAAAGCCATCATAACTAACTTCATAACCTTCTACTTTTTCCTCACTCAAAGTATAAACAATTTCTTTACCATTTTTAAACTTATCTAAACCAGTAAATTCATATTTCCAATTATCCTTAGCAGTCACTTCTGCAGTTTTAACTACCTCACCATCAGCTAATAAATTAATAGTAACCTTATCTGGTCTTAAACCATCTTGATTATTACCATCAACCCAAGACTTAACTACCGGAATAGAAATAGTAACAGGTGTATGCTTATTAGTAATATTAAAGCCATCTATGGTTCCAGTATAACCTTCTACAGCCTCTTCACTAATAGTATAAACAATTTCTGTTCCATCTTTAAACTTATCTAAATCAGTAAATTCATAAGTCCAATTATCTTCAGCACTTACCTCTTTAGTAGAAACTACCTCACCATCAGCAAGTAATTTAACTGTAATTTTTTCTGGTCTTATACCATCTTGATTATCATTATCATTCCAAGTTTTAGTGCCCTTAACACTTGTTTTAATAATTTCATGTGTATTAGTTATATTAAAGCCATCATAACTAGCCTCATAACTATCTACATTATCTTCTGAAACTGTATAAACAATTTCTTTTCCATCTTTAAATTTATCTAAATTAGTAAA
>CAKPAT010000056.1 GCA_934133155.1 uncultured Bacilli bacterium | reverse complement strand
AGATTATGAAGGGCTTGATTTTGATAATGCTGTAAAAAAGACATGTAAATTAGCAAAAGTAGAGTTGTCTAATATGTGTTGTTCTTCAACAGTAAAAATGTTAAGGAATTTAAAAAAAATAAAAAAGAAACGTATTCCCATAGTTCATCCTATATTAAGCGAAAGTGAATATAATAAGTACACTAAAACATTAATTCCAGAGTGGTTAAATGAAGGTATTAGACAAGAAGAAATAGATTTTTTTGATATTCGCATAGACAATCGAAGTAATAGAATTGTTTATCCCGTAAGAGATATTGAGGGTAATTTAATTAATATAAAAGGGAGAACCCGTTTTGAAGATTATAAAACAATGGGTTTGATGAAATATATTAATTATTTTCCTGTAGGGACGATGGATTATATTCAGGGACTGAATGTAACACTTCCTTACATAAAAGAAAAAAATGAAATTATTATATTTGAAAGTTTTAAAAGCGTTTTAAAATGCTTTGGATGGAATTATAAAAATTCTGGTTCAGCAGAAAAGCATTCGTTAACAGATGAACAAATTAGATTAATCATTAGGATGAAAGTAGACGTTACATTTGGATATGATAGTGATGTATCTTATTTATCAAAAGATGTTGCAAAAACAATTAATCTTTTAAAAAAGTTTACTAATGTATATATAATGGAAGATTCTCAAAATTTATTAGGAGGATATACAGCCAAAAATAGCCCAGTCGATAAAGGAATAGAAATTTTTGAAAAACTTTATAAAAACAAAAAAAGAGTGGTATAGAGATGAGTTATAAAAACGAATTAGATAAAATAATATGGTCATTTTCTACATTACATTTATACGAACAATGTCCTTATGCTTTTTATAATAAAAAAATTACTAAAGATGAAATTAATGAAGGTAATTTTTATTCAGATAGCGGGAGTTTTATACATAAAATTAATGCGGATATTTTTTTAAATGAAAAGAATTTAGATGAAGCTATAAATGATTATGTGAATAATTACGAAAATAATATTTTTTATAAGACAAAACAATCAATTATGGATAAAAAATATATCCAAGGCATAGAATATTTTTTGAATTTTGACTTAAAAAAAATGAAAGAATATGACATTGTAGGTGTGGAAGATAAAATACTTTTTAAAATAGATAAATATTCTTTTATTTCGTATATAGATTTAATACTTAAAAGCAAGAAAAATCAAGAATTGTACCTAATAGACCACAAATCATTAACACATTTTTTAAAAAAAGATGGAAAACCTTTAAAAAATCAATTATCAAATTTTAAATCTTATTCAAATCAAATGTATTTATATTGCAATGCTATTTATAATAAATACAATCAATTTCCAACTAAAATTATATGGAATCATTTTTTTGAACAAAAAATTACAGAAATCCCATTCAATAAAAAAGATTACGAAAATACTATAAACTGGGCAATATCTACCATAGAAAAGATTTATGCAGATAACCAATTTGATGCTAAAAAGGATTATATGATGTGTAAAGTTCTTTGCGGTTATAGAAATAGTTGCTGCTATATAAATGATGAAAACGAATGAAGTGAAGAAAATTAGAATTTATCAAAATCAGCATAGACATTCAACTTTTACGAATCCTCGAATATCAGATAGTGTTGTTTTTAATGAAGATTATGCCAAAAGAGCAGTAGAATTAGGGCATGGCATTATCACAACTATGGAACATGGATATCAAGGTAGATATATAGAGGGATATGAATTAGCAAAAAAATATAATTTAAAATTTGTATTCGGGGTAGAAGCATACTGGGTAAAAAACAGAGAAAAAATAATTACTGAAACATATATAGATAAAAATGGTAATAAAAAGACAAAAGAATCTAAAGACGGAACAAATTGCCATATTTGTATATATGCTAAAAACGAAAATGGGAGACAAGCTATAAATGATATTTTATCAGAAGCAAATATTTCAGGATTTTATGGACAACCAAGAATTGACTTAGATCTAATATATAGTCTTCCACCAGACGATGTAATTGTTTGCTCTGCTTGTATCGCATTTTGGCAATATGATGATATAGAAGAAATAGTATATGGATTGCATCAACATTTTGGAGATGATTTTTATTTAGAAGTTCAGTATCATAACACAGAATCACAAAAAAAATTAAATACAAGAATTTCAAGAATAGCTAAAAATCAGAATATTAAACTTATCATGGGATGCGATAGCCATTATATTTATGAAGATACAGCATGGGAAAGAGATGATTACCTTTTATCTAAAGGTCTAAAATATCCTCAAGAAGAAGGATGGTATTTAGATTACCCCGATGGAGATACTGCATATCAAAGATTTATAGAACAGGGCGTTTTAACAGAGAGCGAGATAGAAGAAGCATTTGAAAGCACAAATATATTTCTTACAGTAGAAGAATATAATAACCCTTGTTTTAATACCGATATAAAAATGCCGATTTTGCCGGAAAATAAGTGTTTAACACAAAATGAAAGAAATGAAAAATATAAAAATTTAATTTGGAGTTTATGGAATAAAGAGAAAGAAAATATTTTAAAAATGTTAAGAAATATGGATGATGCAAGATTGTCCAAATATTTAATTTCACATGGATTTTCAAATACCTATTATGCATATTCAGATAATGAGGTTTACAAGATACCTTATAATGAAAAAATTAATATGGTAATTACTCATTATGAAAAAGAAATCGAAAAAGAAATAAATACTGTAATAGTAGCAAAACATGCAGATTATTTTTTAATGAATTATGAACTAATAAAAAAGTCTGTAAAAAAAGGTGGAATGATAACAAATACTGGAAGAGGGTCTGCTGTATCGTTTTTTACGAATAAACTTTTAGGTTTCACTAAAGTAGATAGAATTGCAGCTAAAATTAAAATGTATCCGGAAAGATTTATGTCGGCAGCTAGAATCCTTGAAGCAGGAACTCTTGCTGATATTGATTTTAATGTAGGGAATCCAGAAATTTTTGCAGGGACACAAAAGGAAATAATTGGTGAAGAATGTTCTTACCCAATGATTGCTTATGGCAAATATAAAGCATCTTCAGCATTTAAAATGTATGCTAAAGCAAAAGATGTGCCTTATGAAATAGCAAATGAAATTACCGGTCAGATAAAACAATATGAACAAGACTTAAATATGGCAGAAGATGAAGATAAAAATGATATTCAATTATGGGATTATGTTGAAGAAAAATATCATCAAATCTTAAAAGATAGTGAAAGATATTTAGGAATTATATCATCATGGTCTCCTCACCCGTGTGCGTATCTAGTTTATGATGGTAATATTAGAAAAGAAATTGGTCTTGTTATGATGAGGTCTAATCAAGGAAAAAAATTAACTTTATGTTGTCTCATGGATGGACTTTGGGCAGAACAGTACCATTTTTTAAAAAATGATTTACTTAAAGTAAATGTAGTAAAACTTATAAAGCTTACATATAAAGACGCCGGCGTTCCAGAAGATGATGTGATGTCATTATTAGAAAAAAGTGAATATAATCATAAAGTAATGGATATTTACAAAAATGGATATACGATAGGGATTAATCAAGTAGAGCAACAAGGTTCAAGGCATAAAATGATGAATTATGCAGCTGAGAATATTACAGAACTTACAGCTTTTATTGCAGCTATAAGACCAGCTTTCAAATCAATGTTTAAAATTTTCATGAATAGAGAACATTTTGATTATGGTATTCCTGCGTTTGATAATATTATTCAAACTCCAGAAATGACGTCTTCTTTTATTTTATATCAAGAAATGATTATGGCAACTCTTAATTATGCATGTATTTCGATTGGAGATTGCTATACTGTAATTAAATGTATTAGTAAAAAGCGAAAAGCAAAAATTATGAAGTATAAAGAAATTTTTCTCCCCAATTTTACTAGAAAAATAAAAGAAACAGAGCATAAAACAGAAGAGGAGTCATTAAAACTATCTGAAAAAGTATGGACAATCATTGAAAATTCTGCGAAATACGGATTTAATGCTTCCCATGCATATTGTGTAGCATTAGATAGTTTATATGGTGCTTATTTGAAAGCCTATTATCCATTGAATTTTTATAAAGTTTATTTAAATATAATGAATGAAAAAGGTGATAAAGACAAAATGTCAAATGCAATATCAGAGATGAAAACAGCATTTGGAATTATTGTTGCTCCATTGAAATTTCGTCAAGATAATAGAGAATTTTCAATTATAGAAGGTAAAAATGAACTTTCTGGAACTTTAAAATCTATAAAAGGTTTTGGAGATGATATTGCTCAAAAAATGTATGAAATAAAAGATATGTTTTTTGAAGATTTTGTTAGCCTTTTAATTTATATGATAGATAATGAGATTTTAAGTAAAAAAATTAGAATGCTGGTATCAGTTGGGTATTTTTCGGAGTTCGGTCATATAAAAAAATTATTAGAGATATATGATGAAGTAACATTAGGCAAAAATAGATATGATAAAAAACATTCAGAAAAAACAAAGACAAAAAGAATCCCATTACTTCATGAATATGAAAAATTACATATTAATCAGGAATTACCAGAAATTGAAAAGCTAAAATATGAGTTAGAAGTTTTTGGTGAACCAAAATCTAAATTTAAATCTTTGTCAAGATATTTATTTATTTCGGATGTTAATACGAGATATTCCCCAAGAATTTATACAGTTACAATTACCAAAAATGTTCGGATGGTTTTTAAAATAAAAAAAGCAAATTATAATAAAAATCCAATTAACCCAGGAGAAGTGATTTTTATGACGAAATTTAATAAAAAGAAAAATGTAAAGTGCGTAGATGGGAAATATATGGAAATAAATGGAACGGAAGTTTTTTGGATAGAAGATTATGTAAAAAAGATAGAATGCATTGAAGAAAAACAAAAGAAGAAATACTTAATAATTTAAAAAGAGAGTTGATGAAAAATAAAGAATCGTTATACAGAAAAACAATATAAAGAATTGTTATCTAAGATGGTAATTTTAATAGATACGAGAGAAAACTCTAATAATTCAATTACGGATTGGTTTGATAAAAATAATATTAAATGGAAATCAAAAGCCTTAAAAACAGGTGATTATAGTTTTTTAATTGAAAGTTGTCCGGAATTAGGTTTTTTGGTTGATACATGGTTTTTGGATGATATGTGTATCGAAAGAAAAAATTCTGTAAGTGAATTAGCTGGAAATATTGCAAATGCCACGAAAGATGACGAAAGAATTTTTAAAGAATTTAATCGAATGATTAATATAAATAAAAATTATATTTTGATAGAAAATGATAGCATAGAGGATATTTTTTTAGAGAATTATAGAGCGAAGTTAAATTCCACTTCTTTTCTTAGAACGTTATTAACTTGGCAAAATCGAAATAATATGCACATTTATTTTGTAAAAAGAGAATATATGGGTAGAATGATTTATGAATTATGTAAAAATTGTTTAGATACTAAAATTTTAAAATAGATGGATAATTATTTATTGACTGTAAGGAATATTGACCATAATACATTGTAGCAGAAAGAGAGGACTAGTAGTTAAAATGAATAGTGGTAAAATATGGATGTGGATGGGAGATGCGCCTAGTTCTCTTTACTCTAATAATCGCATGGACATGTATAAAAATATAGAGTTAAAAAGGGTTTTTAATCCAGAAGATATTAAAAAAGTAGAATTTTATCCTCCGGCAGTAAAAATGACATTTGTTGATGGGAAGGTAGTTACAGCTTCAGCAAAAGACGGAGATGAATATGACCCTGAATATGGAATGATGGTTTGCATTTTAAAATACCTTTGGAATGGCAGTGGATATTTAGGAAAATTCAAAAAATGGATTAAAAAAGCCGAAGAAGAAAAGAAAGCAAAAGAAGATAAAATAAAATCTGAAAAAGAAGCTAAAGAAAGAGAAGCTAAAAAACGAACTAAAAACCAGGAACGTCTTGCAAAAAGAAAAGCGGCACAAAAGGAAGAGGCTATTGAAATTCAGAAAGAAGCGTATAAAAGAGCTTTGCAGGAATTAAAAGAAGCAGAAGGAATTGCAAAGGAGCTTAAATAACGCTGTACAGGAGCTATATAATCCGGAAGAAACAGAAAAAGATGAAATCACGATTTTCTACGATAAGAGCCATACAGGAGTCTTAAGGGTCGGAGACAAAGTGATGTGTGTAAATAACCATTACAAGACAGAACTTTATGACGGTCAATGGGAACGTTTTGAAGATGAAGATGATGAAAGAAAGAAAAATATAACTCCAATTTACAATGGAAATATTGGAATTATTACAAAAATTAATAAATCTAAATTTGAGATTGTAGTTGATTTTGTGGGAATTGGAGAAGTTTTGATAGAAAGAAAAATGCTGTCAAGTATTTATTTAGGTTATGCATGTACAGTACATAAATGTCAAGGAAGTCAATTTCCTTATGTAATTTTTGGATTAGATTACTCTGCTTTTATATTATTAACAAAAGAAATGATTTATACAGCAATCACAAGAGCGAGTAAACATTGCACAGTTGTAACACAAACTGCCGCATTGAGATATGCAATTAATACAAATGGTGTTAGCGAGAAACAGACAATATTAATAGAAGCTTTATCAGAATGTGGTAAACCTAAATTAACGATTTAAGAAGGAGTACAGATGAAAGAAAACGATTTTTTATTAGCACAATTAAGAGAAGATGCAGTTATTCCAAGTAAAAGATTGGAAGATGCAGGATATGATGTATATGCTTGTTTTGAGGAAGATTACATGGTAATTGAACCAGGTGAAACAAAACTAGTTTCAACTGGTATCGCCTCAGCACTTCATCCGAGTAAATGTGTAATTTTGCAGGAAAGAGGTTCAACAGGTAGTATTGCATTAAAAAAAGGTGCAGGTATTATTGATAGTGGTTATCGCAATGAATGGTTTGTAGCATTAACCAATTGCAGCAATTTGTCTATTGTAATTTCTAAAATTTCAGAGGAGGAAATTTTAGAGCGTTTAAAAGGTGAATATTTAGTAGACAAAGATGGTACAACGCACTGGATGATTTCGGATGATTCTCAGTTTGGTGTAAGAAAATTGTTTAAGCTTTATCCATATACAAAAGCTATTGCACAGGCGATTGTGGTGGAAGTACCAATTATGGAAACAAAAGAAGTCACTTATGAAGAGTTAAAAGCGATTCCATCAGAAAGAGGAATGGGCGCATTAGGGAGTTCAGGCAAATGATTGAGATTATGTTTAAAACAGCATTAGAAGCTGAAGAATTTGTAAAGATTTGTCAGTCTTATCGAGATGATATTAACTTATATTATGGTCATCAACAGATTGATGCTAAATCCATTTTAGGAGTTGTATCTTGTGGCTGTAACCAGAAATTAAAAGTAGAAATTTTAACTGATAAATTTAGAAATAAAACCGATTTTGTGGAACAAATGCAGAAATTTAAAGCGTGAGGTGAATATATGAAAAATACGATTATGGTACGATTAAAGACAGCAAAAGATGTGATGAAATTTGTAAGAGAGTGTTCAACCTTTGAAGAGGATATTGATATTACTGCCGGAAGATATATTATTGACGCTAAATCTATTATGGGAGTATTTAGCTTAGATTTATCAAAACCTCTTCATGTAGAGATTAATAGCACGGATGAATTAACGTGTGAAGATTTCAAACAAAGATTGCATATTTACGGAGTAGACGAAAATTAAATGTTATCAAGATTATTGACAAAAAATCACACCAAAATTC
>CAKPAT010000055.1 GCA_934133155.1 uncultured Bacilli bacterium | reverse complement strand
ACACACCTAACTTATTTCCTGCATGACCTCCATACATCATACCATTTTCTTTTAAATCATTAAAATCATAAATCATTTAATATTCACCTCACTTTATTTTTTCATATAAACCTTGCCAAAATCATCAGGGTCAGAAACAATAACCGCCTCAGTATTCACATAAACAAAAGTCTCAAATTCAAAATCGTCATTTTTATCATAATCATAATCCAAAACCTCATAGCCTAAAGGCACAGATATTTCCTTAGACCCAAACCAAATAAAATTAAATTACGGTTAATAGACGCTAAAACATGCTGACCAGGAAGATAAACATCAGAAGTAACTTCTCCTAAATCTTCACATTTTTCATAAGTAATCGTCTCAAATTCTAAATAATTGCTTTTATCATAGTCATAATCAATAATCTTATATCTAGGTATATTTTCCAGCATTTTCATCTCATTTTTACCCCAAAAAGGCGAAAGATTTCTAGAAACAGATACAATTTGATAAGCATAAGGCTCATAAACCATATTTGCACAGTCCGAAGCACACCCCGTCATAAAAACAATAGTCAAAGATAAACTACCTACTAATTTAAATTTATCAAAAAAATCACCTCAAAGAATTATAATTAAAAACAAAGCCTCTATATGAAGATTTCTTCAAAACTTTCGTATAATAATTAAAATCTTCTAAAATATCATCCTTAAAAATAATTGACACAATATCAGGCTCAAGTAAATCAAAATAATCATTCTTTTCCATTTTTAAATTTCTAGCAAAATCATAAACATAATCACCATTTAAAGTAAAAGAATGCAAAAACTTATATCCGTCAATCGGACTATTCACAAAGCCCGTAACAATATCACCAAAACCTAAACGAACAGAAATCTCATGGCACCTATTAAAATACTTTCCTAAATAAACGTCTCTCAAATCTTCATTATTCAAAAAAGAAGTAAAAGAAGAAATGCATAAAGAAAAATGCACATCACCAAAAAACGTTCTTAAAGTATTACTATCATATCCATAAACACATGGATTATTAAGCAAAGTGCCAGTTTTCATACACTCAATATATTTATACGCTAAAAAATATAAATAACCCTTTTCATTCATTTTATATTCATCATCTATTAAAGACAAATTGTAATATGGATCGACTGAAGACCTATCAATAAGACTTGCAATCATAAACGCATTTTCAAATTCATCTTTATTATAAATATCATTCATATAAAACCTCAATATCTAGATAAATTATTAATAAACTCTTCCTCAGACCACACAGTAATTCCAAGCTCTAAAGCCTTATCCAGCTTACTACCAGCAGCCTCTCCAGCAATAACATAATTAGTTTTACGGCTTACACTACCAGTAACAATTCCCCCAAGCATTTCAATACGTGATTTAGCCTCATCACGCGTAAAACGAGATAAACTACCTGTCAAAACAAAAGTTTTAGAAGTAAATAAAGTCTCTTCATTAGAAGAAGATTTTAAATAAACCATATTCAAACCAGAAGACTTTAAACGATTAATAAGTGAAAGATTATCTTCATTATGAAAAAACTTATAAACACTTTTTGCAATTGTATCACCAATATCATGAATTTCCGCAATATCCTCCAAAGACGCATTCATCAAATTATCAATATTTTTAAAATTAGACGCTAAAATATCCGCTGTTTTAACTCCAACATGCCTAATAGAAAGACCAAAAAGTAAACATTCCAAAGACCTAGATTTACTATTTTTAATCTCTTCAAGGAGTTTATTAACACTTCTAAGTCCATAACCCTCAAGTTCCATTAAATCTTTCTTATGACTATCAAGTTTATAAAAATCATCATAATCTTTTAAATAACCCAAATTATAAAAATCTTCAATAATCTGATCCCCAAAACCAATAATATTCATCGCATGACGAGAAGTAAAATGAATTAATTTTTCTTGCTTACGGGCTGGACAATGTTCATTTAAACAGTAATAAGCAGCCTCAGACTCCTTGCGCACCAAACGATTGCCACAAATTGGACAAACCAAAGACATCTTAAAAGGAACCTGACTGCCATCTCTCCTATCAGTAATAACCCGAACAACCTCTGGAATAACATCTCCCGCTTTCTTAATAGAAACCGTATCCAAAATCCTAATATCTTTTTCTTTAATATAATCTTCATTATGCAAAGTCGCCCTAGAAATTAAAGACCCCATAACTCTAACTGGTTCTAAATCAGCACTAGGAGTAACTTGCCCAGTTCTGCCAACAGTTAAAACAATATTTTTAACACGCGTCAAAACCTCTTCTGGTGGAAACTTATAAGCGATCGCCCATTTTGGACATCTAGCCGTAAATCCAAGTCTTTTTTGATCATTCAAATCATTAACCTTAATAACAATACCATCAATCTCATAAGGTAAATTAGGCCGAACTTCCGTATATTCATGTATATAATCCATAAGTTCATGAATATTAGAAACCTTTCTATTATTCGGATTAACCGTAAATCCAAGTTCTTTCATAAACCTTAAAGCATCCTCATGCGTATAAATATTATAATCTTCAGGATCAGGCAAATGATAAATAAAACAGCTTAAATTACGGCTAGCAGCCACTTTAGAATCTAACTGTCTAACACTTCCAGCTGCCGCATTACGAGGATTAGCAAAATTTAAACCAGAAGCATTTAAATTATTAAAAGACTCCTTACTCATATAAATCTCACCGCGAACCTCAATATCAATCGGTTTATTAATCGTTAAAGGAATAGTTTTAATCGTTTTCGCATTATGCGTAATATCTTCGCCAATAACCCCATCACCACGCGTAGCCGCTCTAACTAA
Source organism: uncultured Bacilli bacterium (assembly GCA_934133155.1). Lineage (GTDB taxonomy): Bacteria > Bacillota_I > Bacilli_A > RF39 > UBA660 > Coprosoma. The sequence continues at coordinate 5,057 of CAKPAT010000055.1, read as the reverse complement.
CTTACCCTTTTCATAAAGTAAAGAAACAGAAAGTCCATCAATCTTAAGCTCCGCTACATAAGAAGGATTAGCAATCGTTTTTTTAATTCTCTCATCAAATAAAACAACCTCATCCTCATTAAAGATATCTCCTAAAGAAAGCATAGGAATTTTATGAGTAACTTTCTTAAAAGAACTAATAACCTCCGAACCAACCCTTTGAGTTGGTGAATCGTCACGGATTAAATCAGGATGTTCACTTTCCAAATTAGAAAGCTCTTCCATATAACGGTCATATTCTTGATCCGTAATAGTTGGCTTGTCTAACATATAATAATCATAATTAGCTTTATTAATAATTTTAATTAACTCATCAATTCTCTTTTCAACCATAAATTTCACCCTATCCGTATTATACTAAAAATTAAACAAAATGTCATTTACTTCAAGTTTACATCAAAAACACTTTTTTTCCATTTACCTATTTTCAAACATCAAACTAATTGATAAAATGGAAAATGCCTCACCCCTGATGGGGTCAAGTTACAAACAGGAGATGACAAACATGAACAATATTTTAAATACATTAGATATATACCAATTACTAAACACAATTACCAGTATATTTATAATAATAATTTTAATATTAACATACAATATTTTAAAAGCTAGAATAAAATAAGAACCATTACTGATTCTTATTTAATACATCATAAGTTATTTTAAAAATAGCAAGACCAATAAGTACAAAAGCCAGCCACATAAAAGGATTATTATGGTTATTATCAACCCACGCCTTAAATGGCTCAACAAACTTATTAATAGAATCAATTATTGAAAGCATAAAATCAATCCACCTTTCTTATACTCCTATGACCTTTCATAATTTTTTTTATCCCATATTGATGACTAAAAGCAATCGTTAAAACATTAGAAACAGCAACAATAACACCTTCACCGTAAACATCATGAATAACCTTATCACCAACACTATAAGAAGCATCATCATCAATCATATCACTTTTAAATACAAAATTGCTTTTAACCTCATCTTTTTCTAAATACTCATCACTAATTTCCGAAATAAAACGACTTGGCATATTTACATTAGTATTACCATAAAGCATTCTTCTTTTAGCATTCACCAAAGTTAAAGTCTTTTTAGCACGAGTAACCGCCACATAACAAAGTCTTCTTTCTTCCTCAATATCATCCTCACTATCTAAACAGTTACTATGAGGGAATAAACCTTCTTCCATACCAATTAAAAACACATGATCAAACTCTAAGCCTTTAGCCGAATGAATAGTCATTAAAGTAACAACATCATCATTACTCTTATGTTCTTCCATGTCAGCAACTAAACTTATCTCTTCTAAAAACTCTTCTAAAGAAATAACACCATTATTTTCCTCAAAATTTTTAGTAATAGACTTAAATTCTTCCAAGTTTTCTAAACGAATATCCGCCTCTAAAGACTTCGCATCCACAAGTTCCTTTCGCATACCAGTTTTGTCCAAAATCAAATCAACAAGTTCAGTTAAAGATAAATTTTCACTTTCCGCTTTAATTTCTTCGATTAAATTTTTAAATAAAAGTTCTTTTCCTGAAGAAATCGTCTCATATAAACTAACACCACATTCTAAAGCTCTTTCAGATAAATTTTCAATCGTTTTAGGACCAATTTGTCTTTTTGGAACATTTATAACCCTCATTAAACTAACATCATCATTAGAATTATAAATAAGTTTCAAATAACTAATAAGGTCTTTAATTTCCTTACGATTATAAAAGTAAAAACTACCAACAACTTTATAAGGAATATTTTCTTTAAGCAAAGCATCCTCCATATTTCTCGATTGAGCATTCGTCCTATATAAAACTGCAATATCCTTTAAATCAGTACCATTATCCCTTAAACTTTCAATCTCTTTCATAACAAAATAAGCTTCATCCTTCTCATCAAAAGCCCTATGATACCTTATTTTAGTTCCTTCTTCATTATGTGTCCAAAGTTTTTTTTCTTTTCTTTGTTTGTTATTTTTAATAATATCATTAGCCACATTCAAAATATTACCCGTAGAGCGATAATTCTCCTCTAAAGGAACGACATAAGCATCCGGATAATCCTTTTCAAAATTCAAAATATTTCTAAAATTAGCCCCTCTAAACCCATAAATAGATTGATCTAAATCACCAACTACGCATATATTTCTATTTTTTTTAGCCAAAAGTTTAATAAATTGATATTGAGCCTCATTAGTATCTTGATACTCGTCCACCAAAATATATTCAAATCTATCTTGATAAAACTTTAAAACATCAGGATTTTTTTTAAATAATTTAATAGGAAGAAAAAGCAAATCATCAAAATCTAAAGAATTATTTTTTTTAAGTTTATCTTCATACTTTTCAAAAACAGATAAAATAATCCTATCGTAATCACTGTTTGCAAACCTACTATAATGCTTACTATCCATAAGTTCATTTTTTGCACTGCTTATCTTATTTCTAATAGCTCTTGGATTATAAGTTTTAGGATCTAAATTCATATCCTTAAGAATTTTTTTAATAATTGTTAAAACATCATCACTATCCAAAATAGTGAAATTTTTCTCATACCCTAATTTTTCATAATTTTCTTTTATAAAAAGTAAACCCAAAGAATGAAATGTCGAAATTTGTATATCTCGTGCTATAGGCCCAAGCATCTTAAAAATTCTTTCTTTCATTTCTTTGGCCGCTTTATTAGTAAATGTAATAGCTAAAACATTATACGGATTAATACCACATTCATTAACTAAATAAGCTACCTTCATTGTTAAAACACGTGTCTTACCACTACCAGCACCAGCTAATACAAGTAAAGGTCCATCAGTTCTTTTAACTGCTTCTAATTGTTTGTCGTTTAAAATATCTAAATTCATGTTTACCCCCTTACTCAGATAAGTATAACATTTATTTTAAAGAAAAAAAAGGAAAATACTTAAAATTTATCGTATATATCTTGTGAGGAGGTGAAAAATGATAGGTCACGTTTTAGCATGTATGAATGAAGTTGTAAGCAATGATTATGAGAGTAACCACCAAGCGTTAGATATTATCTGTGCCGATAAAAGTGTCAGTGATGTAATTGCCCTAAAAGGAGGAATCGTTGAAACTGTTGTATCAAATAAAAAAAATACAGACCATAATACAAAAGGGTTAGATACATATGGTAACTACATAAAAATAAAACAAGAAGATGGAAAAACCGCATTATATGCTCATTTAAAATATGGCAGTATAACAGTAAAAAAAGGAGATGAAATTACAAAAGGTACTGTTTTAGGAACAATGGGAGAAACAGGTAACGCCTATGGCAAACATCTACATTTAGAAATTAAAAACTTAAATGGCAATGAAAATCCCATAATAACACTTAATGAAAAAATAGAAAACCCGGTTATAAATGATGTTACCGAAACTGAAGAAGCTATAGAAATAGATAATGCAAATGAGATTGATAAAATAGAAGAAAATAAATCTGAAGAAAAAACTGAAGAAATAGAAAAAAAGGAAGAAAATATCCCTGCAATCTCAAATGAACAAATAATCACACCAAAAGAAAACACTTCAAAAAAAGAGGAATATCTTTCAAACAAAACATACAAAAACAACTCCCTAGTTGATGCATTAAAAATGATTAATGTTAATAGCTCGTTTGATAATCGTAAAATTATCGCATACAAAAATGGTATCAAAAACTACCACGGTACAGCAAAAGAAAATTTAACATTATTAAATCTATTAAAAAATGGTAACTTAAAAAAATAGCAAAATCAAAAACAAGTTCCAAATGACAAACAATATATAATTGTATGTCATTTGGAACATTTTTTTAACCTTTTTTCTAAAAATACAATCAAATAATACAAAATACTAGCCATAATAGCTAAAATAATTATACCGGTCATTACTAAATTTAAATTAAAAACCTGTGAACCATACATAATTAAATAACCAACACCACTTTTTGAAACCAAAAATTCCCCCATAATAACACCAATAAAAGTTAAACTAATATTTATCTTAAAAGTATTAATAAAATTTTTAAAATTACTAGGAAGAATAAGTTTAAAATAAATTTGTCTTTTACTAGCTTTAAAACTTTCCATAAGTTTAATCTTATTAACATCAGTATTTATAAAATATTGATAAACATTCATTATAGTAATAATAACAGAAATAAATAAAGCCATTAAAATAATTGATCTCATAGAAGCACCAGCTAAAATAATGATTATTGGTCCTAAAGATACTTTTGGTAAACTATTTAAAACAGTTAAATAAGGGTCAAGTACACGTGCTAAAAATTCAAAACGCCAAAGTAAAGTAGCAATTAAAAAGCCAATAACCGTTCCTAAAATAAAGCTGATAAAAACTTCATAAAAAGTTATCCAAATATGTCTAAATAAAGAGCCATCATTATAAAGACTAATAATCGTATTTATAATAGCTTTAGGACTAGAATATATAAACGTATTAATAATATTAAAATCCGCCAAAACCTGCCATAAAATAATTAAAAAAGATATAATTGAAATTTGCGTTATTCTAATAAGTCTTTTACGTCTTTTAATTTGGTTCAAAAAATTAACATGTTCTAAACTATACATAAAAATCAATATCTTTCCATATTAAATCATAATAAGTCGCAAACTCTGAAGCTTTTCTATTTTGAATAGGAGTACTTTTATCACTTAATTTAATTTCATAAATACTTTTAATTTTACCAGGTCTTTTAGACATAACAATAACCCTATCAGCCATACTTATCGCTTCGCTAATATCATGAGTTACCATAATGGCACTTTTACCTTCTTTTTTAATAATCCTATAAACATCATCAGAAACAGCAAGTCTCGTCTGATAATCTAAAGCACTAAAAGGCTCATCTAAAATCAAAATATCAGGTTTTGTTGCAAGTGTCCTTATTAAAGCAACTCTTTGAATGTTGTATAGACACTTTTTTCTTCTTTTTATATTAATTTACAATTTTTCTTTAGTTTAACTTTATTTTTAACAGAGTTATTTGT
>CAKPAT010000054.1 GCA_934133155.1 uncultured Bacilli bacterium | reverse complement strand
ACCTCCGGCAGAATCTCCCTCGACTAGGAATAATTCATTTATTTTAGGGTTTTTACTTTGAGCTGGTGTGAATTTATCACTGATTGATTTTTCTTTTTTACCTTTGCCTTTACCATTTCTAGCTTCATCTCTAGCTTTTCTAGCAGCTTCTCTTACTTGTTTTGATTTAACCATTTTTTCCAAGATATTAGTCGCTATTTCTTTATTTTCTTCTAGGAAGAATGTTAGTTTTTCACTTGTTATATTATCTACTATTGTTCTTGCTACTGGTGTACCTAATTTTCCTTTTGTTTGGCCTTCAAATTGCAGATCTTTTTCAGGTATTTGCAAGGAAATAATGGCAGTTAAACCTTCTCTTGTGTCGGGACCTTCAAAGTTTTTATCTTTTGCTTTTAGTATTCCGTTACTTTTGGCGTAGTCATTGAAAACACGAGTTAGTGCTGTTTTAAAGCCAACTTCATGTGTTCCACCATCTGATGTTTTAACATTGTTGACGAATGAGATAATATTTTCTGAATATGTTTCAGTGTATTGGAATGCGATTTCAACAGTTATGCCATCTTTTATACCTTTAAAGTCTACTGGTTTATGAAGTACTTTTTTATCTTCGTCTAAATATTCGGCAAAAGCACTTAATCCTTTTTCATAGTGATATGTTTCTTTTTTGTCTAAATTTTCATCTTGCACTTCTATGGTCAAATTTTTTAATAGAAATGCACTTTCTTGCATTCTTTCACATATTGTTCCAAATGAGAATGTGGTTGTTTGAAAGATACTTTTATCTGGCATAAATCTTACTTTTGTTCCTGTTTTATTTGTTTTGCCAATCTCTTTTAATGGTACAGTTGTTTTTCCACCATCTTCAAATCTTATATAATATTCTTTACCATCTCTTTTAATGGTTACTTCCATCCATTTGCTTAAGGCATTTACTACTGAGGCACCTACTCCGTGAAGTCCGCCCGATACTTTGTAACCGGATGTTTCAAATTTTCCTCCGGCATGAAGTACTGTATAAATGACTTCTGGTGTGCTTTTACCACTTGAATGCATTCCGGTTGGGACACCTCTTCCAGCGTCTTCTACACTAACACTTCCGTCTTTGTGCAGGATTATTTTTATTAAATTGCCATAACCGTTTATTGCTTCGTCTATACTATTATCAACGATTTCCCATACTAAATGGTGCAATCCTCTTTTATCGGTTGAGCCAATATACATTCCGGGTCTTTTTCTTACAGCTTCTAAGCCTTCTAGTATTTTTATTGAGCTTTCATCGTATTTTGCCATTTTGTACATCCTTTCCTAATTTTCCTAACATATTATAACAAAAAAAGTGTTTAAAAACAAACACTTATTCTTTTAAAAAGCTTTATTTTTCTTTTTTAAATAAACAAAAATTAGAATTATTACAGCTAATGAGAGCAATATAAATTTATAATTTTTTTGATCTTTGTCTTTTTCTTTATTTACTGCTACATCATTTTTTTCTTTTACCTCTAAAAAGTTTAATTCATAATCATTTATACTCATATTTAATATTATTTTATTTATTTTTTCGTTTATTTCAATTCTATTATCATTTATTTGTGAGTTACTTGACGAATCTATAAAAAATTCTTTATAACCAATTAGATTATTTTTTTCAAAGATTTGTATGTTGTGATAGCCTGTATAAATATTTTTTAATTTATAATATCCGTTTTTGTCTATGCTTGTTTCTATAATTTTTCCGTCAAAAATAATTTTGACATTTTTTAATATTTCTCCATTTTTCATTATTTTGCTTAATATATTATATGTTTTACCTTCTGATGGGGCTTTTTCTTTAAATGTGATTTTAATATTCTCACCTTTGCTGGCTGTTATAAAACCGCCTTTTGACATATTTGATTTATCAATACCGTTTATTAATATTTTATCTATTTGATAATCTTTATTTGGAATAATAGCGATTTTAATTTGTGAGTCATCTACTTTTATTTCCCCATCTTTATACATAATACCATTAATTGCTACTACACCTTTTTTATCACAATCAATATATATTTTATTTTCTTCTTTTATATTTTCAAGTGCTGTATTTTCTAAAGTGCAGATATATATATCATTTTCGGTTATATCTTTTAGTTTATTTCCTTTCGAATTTAGAATGATAATTTTTTCATTTTTATTATTTATACTTAGTTTACCTTGTGGCATATTTTTTGTACCATTAATATAAAATGACAGTCTGTATGCTTTTGAAATATTATATCCTTTTGATTTTATCCAATTTAATACTTCTTTTGAAGCTTTAATAATAACTATATCGTTATTATCTTCTTTATTTGTGCTTGTTATATTCAATTTGTTATTATCTATTTTTATGGTGTTTTTTCCATTTTCAAGTTTTATTTTTGTAGCATTCTCCACTTTTTGATTTGTATTTGCGTATACATCTGTTTCTAGGGCTTTTACAGGCGACAAAATAATTAAAAAACTGATGATTATAAATATATGTTTTTTCATTTTTTCACCTGCACTTCAAATTTTACACTACCAGTGCTTTGATATGTTTTTATGTCATATCCCATTATTTTAATAGTTACTTTTTCTGCCAGAATTTTTTTAAGCTTAATTTTTTCTATATATTCGCCTGGTTTGATGAGACCAGTTTCTCCTATTATTTTATTTTCTTCGTACACTCTACATTTGATATATACATTGTTATTTTTTGCTGAAGCTAGGTAAAAACTTAATACACTATTTTTTATTTTTATATTTTTTCCTATATAAACAACATAATTTTCTTTTATTTCTAGCGGTTTCATTTCTTTTAATTCGGTATATTTTTTTGCTTCTTTTTCAAAATCTGGCACTTTAAAACTTGGTTTATATATAAATATTAAATAGATAATTATGATTAATAATATAGCTAATATGCTAATTAATTTTTTTCTCATTTTTTCCTCCACAAAAATAGCAGACCGAGGATAATGTCTGCATATTTATGTAACTATCGCAGTTACTCCACCTATTTTATAAAATTTATTATCTTTATTCTTAGGCTCTCCTTTTAGATACATTTTTACACTTTCTTTTTGGTTTTTTGTTAAATACAAGTGATTATTTGAAAATTCCATATCTATCTCTGGCGTTATTTTTTTATATTCAAAATATACACTTACAGGAACGACTGATTTATTGATTATAGTAATTGTTTTTCCATTATCTTGCCAATTTCCGTATGTGTTTTCTTTATAATCATGCGTATTTTTATCCCAAGTGTATGACTGAGTCATACTGTATGTAAAGTATAATGTTTCCCAGGAAATTTCTATTTCTTTGGTGTCTATATTAATAGAATCAATAGTCGCATCTTTATTATTTGAGGCATGCACAAGTAGTGGTATAAATGATGCAACTATAAGTGCAAATGTAGTTATTCTTTTTTTATGTTTATTCAGCATCTTCAATAGTTATTGTAAATGTACCTATTGTTTTATCTGATGTAGCATAGTATACGTTTGCTACTGCTTCATTTTCTCCACCTTGTAAATTTGCATAAACTGTTGCGGTATTTTTTGAAGGAACAGTAAATGAATTATTATTTATTTGAAGCTCAGTTGTTTTAATATCACTAGGATTTGTGTGGTCTTCTAATGTTCCAGCTTGGTATGTGCTTGTTACTCCAGCAATAGCTGATGCAAATGATAAGTTTGCTTTAATATTTTTTACGCTTTGATTAGCTGTTCTTATTTCATTTGAAGCAGGCGTTCCTGAATTTCCTCCTTCATTTGCTCTTGTCCAGGTACCATTATCATAATTGTATTTGAAGTCACCCCATATTATAGTAATATCTGTATCAAAATCACCAGAGTATGACTCTATTGTTGCAGTAGCACTTGAAGAATTTTTTGAACTGTTTATTACGCCACTATCAATGGCAGCAGCATTTACGCTAAATGGTAATAATACTGTCGCTAAACTAGCTACAGCTACACCTTTTAATTTGTTTTTCATAATTAACCTCTTTTTCTATCTATATTAAACAAACATCTTTATCCTCAAAAGAGTTGTTTAATAGCTTATTTTACACTTATTTCAACAGGTATATCGGTATCAATGATTGCTTTTTCTTGATTTTCTTCACTATAGTATTGAATTTTGAATTTTCCTTCATAGTTTCCTTTTTTTAAAATGATGTTATCCTTTAAATCAAGATTATATATTGAATACCCTGGGGGAATAAGTTCTGATTCTGCAATAGTATTATCTTCTATGATGACTTGTAGTTTCATATTCTGTGTTGATTTATATGGATTTTTAAATTTTAACGTTACTTTTTTATCATTTAAATTAATTTCAACTTTGGAATTATATGATAGTGAAACAGCTCCACCGCCTTGTGATGTTTCTAATTTTCCTCCACTTTTATCTGTTTCGACTACATTTGGGTCTATTTCTATTGGTGCATAATCTGGTTTTTGTTTATTCATTAGTATAAATATAATAATTCCAATACATATGACAATTAATAAAATTAAAAATATAATTATCTTATTTTGTTTTTTCATGTAACTACATCCTAACTATTATCTTGATTTTAGCACAAAAAAAAAAAAAACAAGTAATATTTTTGCTAAATAACATTTTTTATTACGAAAAAAAATGCTTAAAAATAAACATTTATTCTTCTAAAAGTTTTTCTAATGAGGTTACTACATAACCTTTATTTGTTATGTAGTTGATTATTACTTCTAATTCATTTTCTAATTCTTCTGTTACTTCAAGTGAAATTATTGTTCCTGGTTTTAATTCTTTTTTGATGTTTATAAATGGATTTTGTTTAATTATTACTGTTGGCATTATGGTAAATGAATTTTGAATCTCACATGTTTTTAATATGGTTTTATTAGGCTTTTCAGTGTAACAATAGTTATATATTTGTGGTCCAATGTTTGTTATGATTGTTTTCATCCAGATAAAATCACTGTCTTTATAATCTTCATTTTTGGATAAATTACCGACGGTATTACCATTATTTATTAAATTTATTATTTGTTTTTGATTTTTCTCTAGGTATGTGCTTTCGATAAAAAAAGTGCTTTTGATTTGTTTTTTATTTAATGTGTTTATTATTTGTTTTAAATTTTTTGTTTTTGTTTTAAAGATTAAGGTGATGTTTTTTTTACTGTTATTGCCACTTATTATGTACTTATCTTTATTTTTATCCAAGGAATTTTCTACCTTTAATGTTTTGTATATAAGTAGTTTATCTTCAAAGTACCCTACTTTTTTCATTTCGTTATAACTTTTATTCACATCGACTTCTATACCATTTAATCCTGGTATTATGGTACCATCTTTGATTATAGGTTCTATGGCATTCTCTTTATACCCATCTTTTTTACTTTTGATTTCGGTTAATAAGGTATCACTTTCTTTTGAGGCGATAGTTACTTTTTCGGTGTATATGAAGCTACCTATGGTTAGTGTGATTATGCCTATTATTTGAAAAAAGTTTTTCATTTGCTTCACCCTTTTAATTATATGTTTTAGAGTATTTGCTTTTCACTATTTTTATTTTTTTTCATATGATGTTTTAGGAGGGATTTAGAATGAATCAAGGTTTTTATGTGCAAAATTATAGACCTGGTGATAGGTATTTTTGGGGTCCTTTTATTTTAGGTGGCATTACAGGTGGTCTTGTTTCACCTTTGTTTTACAATAATAATAGGCCTTATTATCCTTATCCTATTTATGGTCCTTATCCATATTATCCATATAGATCAAATTAAAGAGAGTTATCTCTCTTTAATTTGACTATCTAAATCTTGAATTAAACTTTCAATTTCTTCATCTGTTTTTAATCTTGCACCACAGGCATATATATGACCACCACCACCATGTTTTGCTACTGTTTCGTTGATAATTACTCCTCTTGATCTTACAGATACTCTATATGATTTTAAATCTTTATCTTCGGTTATGGTGAGCCATATTAATACTTCATTTATGAAGTTAAAGTTATTTATCATATTGCCTGGTGTAGCTGGGTCGACATTATATTTTTTTAAATCTTCGTCTGTTATTTTTATATAGGCGACACCATTTTTGGTTATTTTAAAATTTTCGGAAATAAATCCTTGAAATTTTATTTCTTTATATGGTCTTAGGTATAAATTATTATATACTTCGTTTATGTTTATTTTGGTTTTTTTTATCATTTTGGAAACTAGTTCAAAGGTTTCTTCGGTGGTGTACGAAAACATAAATCTATTGGTGTCTGCAACTATTCCAGTATATAATTTTGAGGCAGATTCTTTGGTTAGTTTTAACTTTGTTTTAAATACTAATTTTAAAATCATTTGGCATGCACTGGAAGATTTATCATCTATCCATTCTAATTGACATGTTTTTTCTATAAATGGATGGTGATCTATTTTTATGGAATTTTTTTGTTTTCTGGGGTCTAGGCCGTCTACTCTATGGGCATCTGGTGTATCAGTTACAATTAATAAAGCGTTTTCGTAGTTATTTGGAAGTTTATCTACTTCACCAATAAATCTAAATTTTGCGGTTGGGTTACCTATTGCATAAACTTTTTTATTTGGAAAGGTATCTTTGATTATTTGTTTTAAGCCTAGTGAACTTCCTAAAGCGTCGGGGTCTGGGCCTATATGTCTAGCGATTATTATGGTATCTGCTTTTTTTATTTTTTTATATATTTGTTTATAGATATTCACTAAATCACACTTTCTATTTCATTTATGATATTTAAAAACTCTTCTTTAGTATTTGCTTTAAATATTTTTTGTTTAGCTTCACTGCCATTTGGCAAGCCTTTTAAGTAATAACTTGTAAGGGTGCGCATTTCTAAAATAGCTAATCTTTCTGTTTTATTTTCTAAAAGGTATTTAAAGTTTTTCTTAATCATTTCTATTTTTTCTTTTGAAGTAGGTGCGATTATTTCTTTGTTTTCTAAGTAATTTACGGTGTTTTTTATGATCCATGGATTACCTAGAGCACCTCTTCCTATCATTATGGCGTCACATTTAGTATATTCAAGCATATTTTTGGCGTCTTTTTCTGTTTTTATATCACCGTTACCAATCACTGGAATGTTTACTGATTTTTTTACTTCTTTAATTATTTCTAAATCTACTTTACCAGAGTATCCTTGGCTTCTTGTTCTACCATGAATTGTGATAGCTTTTGCACCAGCTTTTTCAATGATTTGAGCGATTTCTTTTGCATTTATACTATTACTATCCCAGCCACTTCTTATTTTTACAGTTACTGGAATATCTACGCTGCCGACTACTTTTTTAACTATTTCATATACTTTATTTTTATCTTTTAGTAAGCAACTACCGGCACCAGCTTTTATGGCTACTTTTGGTACAGGGCATCCCATATTTATATCAATTATTTTTATATTGTACTTTTCTTTTAATATTTTAGCCGATTGTGCCATTACATCTGGATTTGATCCAAATATTTGAATAGCTACTGGAATATTTATCTTTTCTATACCTTTTAACATATCTAATGTTTTTTGATTGTTTCTCACTATTGCCTCAGCACTTATTAATTCGGTTATGGCGTATCCTAGCCCCATTTCTTCACATATTTTGATGTATGCTGGATTAGATACTCCTGCCATTGGGGCAAGTACTACTTGATTTTTTATTTCTACATTACCTATTTTCCACATTTTTTTCACCTGCTTTTTATTATAAAGGGGAACAAAACTGAAAACAAGTTTTCAGCAGCCTTACCTCACGGTAAGGCTTTTCTGCTTCATAGAACTAAATTAGTTCTCCACAGACCAGTATCGGGTGGCCCTAACCCTATTATTTTTCGCTGAATTTTATTTTAAGCTTGTCCTATTCCTTTCATATATATTTTTAATCCTTCAAACATTATATTCACGCTTGCATTGAAATCTCTATCATGCTCTGTATGACACATTGGACATTCGTACTTTCTTATACTTAAATTCTTTAACTCTTTATTTTGAAACCCACATACACTA
>CAKPAT010000053.1 GCA_934133155.1 uncultured Bacilli bacterium | reverse complement strand
GCACATTATGATATTCCTGTCCCCAGTGCATGGATATGATTAGTAAGTCTACTTTATTGCGTACTTTTTCAATGTCGTTTTTGACTTTTTCATCACTATAAAGGTTTACTAAATATTCTTTACCTTCTGAAACTTTTATGCCATTTGTACCGTATGTATAGGCTAAAAGAGTATATTTTATGCCGTTTTTTTCTTTAATTTTAACTTCTTCACTGTCTTCTTTAGAGCAGTAACTTCCAGCAAATAGGACTTTTTCTTTTTTACTATTCCAGTATTCACATGATTTTAATATGGCAGTCTCTCCCCTATCCATTGTGTGGTTATTAGCTAGTGAAACGAGGTTAAAACCAGAGTTTATCATGTTATCTCCAAATTCTTGTGGTGAGTTAAAGGTTGGATAATCTGACAGGCCTATTTCTTTTCCACCTAATATGGTTTCCTGATTATAAAAGGCTAAGTCGTATTTTTGGGCTATTGGTGTGATAAATTCTAGCTGTTTGGTAAAGTCATAAGTACCGTTTTGGTATGCATCTTTATATACAGATGAGTGCAGTAAGGCGTCCCCTACCATGACCAGACTTAATTTTTTTGGCTTTTCTTTTATTTCGACTTTAACAGCTTTATGGTTATTTGGTTTATTTAATCCATCATAAATTATTAATGATAGCGTAAGGGTTAATACAATAATTAAAAATGTTAGTATTTTTTTCATATTTAATAATTACAATTACCATTTTGATTTTCGATATAGTTTTTTAAGGCAATTTTCCCTTCTTCGTTATTTTTTGAACTTGTAAAGTAAGTACCATTTAGTTCGTCAACGTCTTTTTGTGATGCTTTTACGCCGTCTATTTTATATGATTTGATGATACCATCTTTCATTTGATATTCTAATGTTTTTCCGTTTAGGTTGCATGTTAATTCTTCGCCTTGTGTGCAACCGGTTAATAATAATATGCTTAATAATAATATTTTTTTCATAATTTTCTCCTATCCTAAGGTTATTTTTATTTTTCCTTGAACTGTTTCTCCTTCTTTTATGCTTTGTTCGGTTACTTTGCCATATCCTTCTATCTCATATTCATAGCCTAGGGTCTGCATTAGTGATATGACTTCCGATCTAGTGTAACCGATTATGTTTGGCATGATGTTTTGACTGCCATTTGTGATTAGGAATACTTTATCGTATGAAATCACTTCTTCTCCTTTATTTGGATACTGGCTTATTATCTTATCACCGTCACCTATTACGACTGTTTGGATTTTGTTTTCATCCATTATTTTTTTAACATCTGATACTTTTTGATTGATGTATGAGTCTAGGGTTAGCTTACTTATATTTGAATTTGTTGCGCTACCTTTTTCAAACATATTTTTATATTTTGCGATGTTTTTCATTAGGTTTGTTACGGCGTCGCTTAACATATTTGATGTGCCGACGTTTGGTTTTTTAATGGCAGCATATATGATTATTTCTGGTTCATCTTTAGGGTACATTCCGGCAAAGGAGTAGATGTAATCATTTGATCCTTTAAGATATCCTCCATTTTTAGAGTCATAAAGTTGGGCGGTTCCAGTTTTTCCGATAACGTTAAAACCATCTATTTTATATTTTTTTCCGGTAGCTGAGCCGTCTTCACTGTTTACGACGTTATACATCAGATCTTTTATTTTGTTTACGGTTTCTTCGCTGACTATTTTGGAACTTTTTGTGACTTTTCTTTCATATGTTGTTTTATTTGTATTTGGATCAACTATTTTAGAAACAATGTGTGGGGTTATTTTTTTTCCGTTGTTGGCGATTATAGATAAGGCAGTGAGGTGTTGTATGGCGGTGGTGGTTATTCCTTGACCAAATGCGGCGTTGGCTACTTCTACTGGGTATTTAAAGCCTAAGTTACCACTTACTTCTCTGGATAGATCTATTCCAGTAAGTTCACCAAAGCCGTATTTTTTAAAGCATGATTTTAGGTCATCTTTATCTATGAAGTGATTTATCATGGTGCTGACACCGACGTTGGATGAGTATTCAAAACCTTTATCATATGTGATTGTTCCCCATCCGGTATTATTCCAGTCTTTGATTATCGCGTCAGCTATTTGAATTGTACCTGATTTGTATGTTTCGTCTCCTTTATATGTTCCTTTTTCCATTGCACACATATAAGTATATATTTTCATTGTTGATCCTGGTTCAAAAGCATTTGATACTAGTGGGTTTTCGTAGTTTGTGATGTTTCTTATATTTGGGTCAAATGATGGTGAACTACTGCTAGCGAGGATGTCACCTGTTTTGGCATCCATAACGGAAATCATGGACCATTCTGGAGAATAATTTTCTTCCATACTTTTTACTTCAGTTTCGACAAATCTTTGAATGCCAGAGTCTATTGTTAGGTAGATGTTGCTACCGTCTATAGCGTCTATTTTTTGCTCTTTGGTATCGGGTATTTTATAACCTTGACGATCTTGCTGATAGCTTAGATAGCCGTTTACACCTTTTAATTTGTCGTTGAATTTGGCTTCTATACCAAGCTCACCTTCTATGCTGGTAGTTGTTTTGCCATCTTTGTTTGTGTATTCTTTATTTATTGCGTAACCTAATATATATGAGGCGAAGTTACCGTTTGGATAGTACCTTTTATAACTTTCGATAAAGTCTATTCCTTTTAGGTTTAGTTTTTCTATTTCTGATTTGGTTATTTCGGTGATATTTTTTCCGTATTTTCCAAATTCTACTTGATATCTATTATTGTCTTTTCCTTTTTGCATAATTTCTTTTAAGGTGTTTTCGTCGGCATTCAAGAGAGGTGCGAGGGCTTTAGCGGTAGCTTCTATATCTTTGACATGATTTATTTGGGTTTCAGTACTCCTTTTTTTGTCTAGATAAGCAATTATGGTATATGAGGTGACGTTTTGAGCTAGGACACCCCCAGCGGCATCATATATTGTCCCTCTTTTAGCAGTTAGCACTTTAGATACGGTGTTTCTGTTTGCGGCAAATGTTTGAATATTTCGTCCGTTTACGGATGGAGATAAAGCGAGGTAGATGTATCTAACAAATATGATTAATACACAGATTAAAAAAAAGAAAAAAAGTTTTCTTGGGCTTTTCCATTCTGTTTGTGTTTTAACTTTTTTTCTCATTTTATTTCACCTCACTTATCGACTACTATTATATTTTCATTGTTGTAGGCTAGTCCCATTTCATCTACTACTTTTTTCACGTTTTCAAATGATGTTAATTCATTTACTTTCATTGTTAGGCTTTCATTGGTTTTTTCTTGGGCTTCTATGTTGTATTTTATTTCTTCTATGTTCATTTTTAGTTCGCCTACTTTAGCACCACAAAAAATTTTGACGCTAAGCATGATTATAAAGGCGAAAACACCATAGATATATAGGAGCTTTTCTCCTTTGGTTATGGTTCCCTTTTTTTTCTTTTTTTTCATTTTATCTAATCCTTTCGATTACTCTTAAGCGTGCACTTCTAGCTCTTTTATTATTTTTTATTTCTTCTTCTGTCGGTGCTATATTTGCGATTATTTTATATTTTGGGAGGTAGGCTTCTGGAACTTCTGGCATATTTTTTAATTCTTTTGGTAATTCGCTTACTTCTTTAAATATTTTTTTACATATTTTATCTTCTAGGGAGTGGAATGTGATTACGCATATACGGCCATTTATTTTTATTTTTGTTAAGGCTTTTCTTAGGGCTTTTTCAAAGACATCTAATTCATTATTGACTTCTATTCTGATAGCTTGAAAGGTTTTTCTGGCAGGATGGCCTTGGTTGCGGTATTTTTCAGGAACATTTTCTTTGATGATTTCGGCGAGTTCTAGGGTTGTTTTTATGTTTCTTTTTTTGATTATGCCTTTAGCGATTGAGGCAGCATATTTTTCTTCACCATAGTTTTGGATTATTTCTTTTAGTTTTTCATAAGGGTATTCATTTATGACTTCATAAGCAGATAATTCTTGATTTTGGTTCATGCGCATGTCTAGTTTGGCGTCTTTATGAAAGCTGAAACCTCTTTCTTCTTCATCAAGTTGTGGTGAAGATACACCCAAATCAAATAATATGCCATCTACTTCGTCTATGCATTTATCTAAGTTTACAAAGTTGGTGTGAAATATTGTATAATTATCACCTATTTGCTTTAGTTTTTCATCTGCACTTTTTATAGCTTCTTCATCTTGATCAAAGGCATATAAATGGCCTTTTTTTATTATGCGAAGTATATTGCTACTGTGTCCTGCATAACCTAAGGTGCAGTCGGCAACTACACTATTTTCTTTGAGGTTTAAATATTTGATACTTTCTTCTAATAAAACACTTATATGCATTTTTATCCTACTTTCCTTTATAGCATTATTTTACTATTATAAAATTTTGTTGTAAATAGATTTGCAGCTTTTAGACGTTTTTTTACATAGTTAAAAGCACTAATTTGTGGTTAGTGCTCTTTAAAGAAATTTGCTACTTCGTCAAATTTTTCTTTAGAATATTTTAAATAGTATTTATATTCTTCTTCTTTGTTTAAATTTATAATGGGTTTTCCTAAATCTAATGCGGAAAAGACATAACTAAACGGATAGGAATTTTCTTTTACAATTATTTTTTCTTTAGGCTTTGCGTATTCAAAAGGTATTTCAGTAATAATTGATTTGGTTTGCCCTTCTTTATTTATGAAGGTGTAGGCTCTTACGATGTAGACTTTCTCTTTTTCTTTGAGATATTTTCCTTCTATGACATCTTTTATATAGTCTTTAACATTCTCAATGATTTTCCCTTTCATTTTTATTCCACCCTATATGCCTATTATGTAATCGTAGTTTTCTTTTATGTTTTCATAAATATTTAAGGCTTTTTCTTTCGATCTTTCTATGATAGTTCCCTCTTCTTTTTTGTCTATTATGTTTTCTTTTAAATCATTTAAGGAATAAAATTTACTATCTTTAAAGTTGTTTATTTGAAGCAGATTAGATACTATTTTAAATTTATCTTTATTTCTTGTCGCGATTATTATTTCCATTTCATTCACCTTTTTTAGGGTAGCACATTTTGGGCATTTAAAAGAAGTCTTTTTTTGACTTCTTAGTATGTTAGGTAAGAACCGAGTAAAATAGCAAGCAGGATATAAAGTACAAGTATGATTAGATAGCTACTATTTGTACTTGGTCTTTCACATGAGTTACCACATGCCATAAAAGTATCCCCTTTCTAGGTGCTTAAATATAAGCCCCAAGTATGATTATTAAAAGAATAAATAGTACTAATACGATTGCGGCCGCACTGTTTGATGTGTTACACATATAAATCATCCTCCTTTTTGTCTTTTCACATTATTTTATGGAAATTTATGATTTATGTGAGTATTTTTAGGATAAATACTTGGAAAATTATTGTTTTTTTAAGGAAAATTTGCTATTATTTATTTATGAAAGGAAGATAAAAATGAAGAAAAAATTACTACTTATTGCTTTGACTGGTGCTTTATTTTTAACTGGTTGTGGTAAGAGTGCTACTTTAAAAGATGGCGACGATGTGGTTGCTAAAATGAAAGGCAAAACTATTACTGCGAGTGATTTATATGACGAGCTTAAAAGTCGTGGTGGCTCTACTGTTTTAACTAATATGATTGATGAGTATATTTTGAATAAGGAATATGAAACTGACGAAGATGCTAAAAGTTATGCAGAGTCTCAACTTAAGACTTATAAGTCTTCTTATGAAAGCTACGGACAAGATTTTGCTGCTGCTTTAAAGTCTGCTGGTTATGCTTCTGAAGATGAGTTTAAGGATTCTTTGATTATTGAATATAAGAAGAAACTTGCTGGTGAAGATTATGTTAAAAGTACTTTAACTGATGCTGAAATTCAAAAATATTATGACGAAAATATTTCTGGTGATTTGGAAGTTAAACATATTTTAATTAGTCCAAACACTAAGGATTCTATGACTGATGATGAAAAGACTAAAGCTGAAGAAGCTGCTAAGAAGAAAGCAGAAAAATTAATTAAGAAACTTGATAAAGGTGAAGATTTTGAAACTTTAGCTAAGGAAAATTCTGATGATAAAGGTACTGCTTCTAAAGGTGGTAAACTTACTGCTTCTTATGGTAAGGTTGTTGATGAGTTTTGGGATGCAGCTAATAAGTTAAGTGATGGTGAGTATACTTCTAGCCCAGTAAAGACTGAATATGGTTATCATATTATTTACCGTGTTAGTCAAAAAGATAAGCCTAAACTTAAAGATGTTAAAAGTGATATCGAGGATAAACTTGTAGATGAAAAGATTGATGATGATTCTACTTTAAACACAAAAGCATTAGTTGAACTTCGTAAAAAGTATAATTTAGATATTAAAGATGATGATTTAAACAAGTCTTTTAATGATTCTGTTAATTCAGCTTTAAAAAAATAGAAAACCTACTAATCTAGGTTTTTTTCTATGAATTCATTTATTTCTTCTATGGTATAGCCTTTTGCGTATAATTTGTTTTTTAGTTTGAATTTAAGTTCATTATTTTGGTATTTTTTGGATAGTTTTTCATATTCTTTTTGCATTTGCTTTTCTAGGTTTTGATTATTTATTTGGTAGTTTTCTAAAATTTCTTTAATCATGCTGCTATCATAGCCTAAGTTTATAAGGTACATATATATTTTTTGTTTGAGTATTATGGCAGTGTCTTTGGTGTTTGTGCTTATTTTTTTATTTATTATTTTATCTATACGCTCTTTCAAGATGTTTTCATCTATGCTTTCTATAGCGTTTTGGATATATTTTTCGTTTATTTTATTTTCTTCTAAGTCTTTTCTTATTTTGTTTGGCCCGTCTTTGGTGAAGTTTATTTTATCATTTGTATACGCTTTAGCATATTTTTCGTCGTTTATTAGGCCTATTTGTTTGAAGTTATCAATTATTTCTTCTGGATTTTCTATTTTACCATCTAAGAATATTTTTATTTCGTTTTCGCTTCTTTGCTTTTTTGACAGCATATCTAATACCTTGTTATACGTCTCATAATATTTGGTATCGGTATTTATTTTGTTTAGAATTTTTTCATTTATTTTTTTATGATATAACAGGCCATTTTGTATTATGACGTTATCATATGTGGTAATTACTTCACCATTATTTAGAGTTATTTTATAGGTTTTTCCTTGTTTTTTTATTTTTTCAATTTGCATATTTTCCTCCTTTATAGAACAAAACTGAAAATAAATTTTCAGCAGCCTTACCTCACGGTAAGGCTTTTCTGCTTCATAGAACTAAATTAGCTCTCCACAGGCCAGTATCGGGTGGCCCTAACCCTATTATTTTTCGTTGAATTTTATTTTAAGCTTGTCCTATTCCTTTCATATATATTTTTAATCCGTGGGACTTATATTTACGCTTGCATTGAAATCTCTATCATGCTTTGTATGACACATTGGACATTCGTACTTTCTTATATTTAAATTCTTTAACTCTTTATTTTGAAACCCACATACACTACATTCTTGACTACTTGGATAATATCTATCTATTTGTATTAATTTTTTGTTATTCCAGTCTGCTTTATATTTAAGTACACGTATGATTTCTCCAATTGGGTTTGAATTTAAGCTTTTTGCTATATTGTGGTCCTTGTACATACTTTTAATATCTAAGTCTTCACACGCAATTATGTCATTTTCTTTTATTAATTTGTTTGTTATATCGTGAATTAAATATTTTCTAGCATTTCTTATCTTTTGCCATAATCTTTGTATTTTAAGTTTTATTTTATATCTATTTTTACTTCCTGCTTTACATCTAGCTAAAGCTTTTTGAAGTCCTTTCAATCTTTTACTTCTATCTTTAATTATATTTTTTATTTTCTCATTATGTGATGTTACTATTAAATCCTTTATACCTAAATCTATTCCAACTATACTTTGAGGAGTAAACATAGGCTTATATATTTCTTCTTCTACTGAAACACTAACGTAATATCTTCCAGCGTCTTTTCTAATAACTGCACTTTTAATTCTACCGTTTATACTTTCTTTATTTCTATATCCTTTTATTTTT
>CAKPAT010000052.1 GCA_934133155.1 uncultured Bacilli bacterium | reverse complement strand
GCTTTAATTAAACAAATTTTTAAATTTTCTAAAGTTGGTAATATTGCCGGTAGTACGGTTACTGATGGTGTTATAAAGAATAATAGTTTAGCACGCGTTATTCGTGATGGTATTGTTGTGTATGATGGCAAGATTGGCTCTTTACAAAGGGAAAAGGACGCAGCTAAAGAGGTTAAAAAAGGATTTGAATGTGGCATTACTATTGATAGTTTCAATGATATTAAAGAAGGAGATATTATTGAAGCTTATGAAATGGTTCAAGTTAAAAGATAAGGTTGAAGGTTTCTTTAACCTTTTTTGTTTGCTTTTTGTTTTGTTTTGTGCTAAAATATGCTCACTTGAAAGGATAATGTATATGAGTTTTGTTTTGAAAAGTGCAACACATAATGGTTATGATGGAAGTGATTTGAAACCAGTTAATCAAGATAGTTCTTTGGTTTTGGTTCATCCTTCTGATAATAGATATAAATTTATGGTTGTTGCTGATGGTATTGGTGGTTCTTATAAAGGTGAGATTGCGTCTTCTTTCTTTTGCAAACGTATGGGAGAGAAGTTTGAGGAGTTACCTGGTGATGTTTTTTACTTGAATTTGGAAGATATTATTTGCAATGTTGATAAGGATTTGTTTTTAGAAAATAGAAGGCTTGTTAATCTTATTCCTCAAAGTAATTCTGGTGTTAGAAAGTCTCATATTCCTTCTTTGACTGTTGGTAGTGTGGTGGCGATTGGACCTAGTTATACTAAGGTGTCAACGGTTGGGGACACTAGAGTTTATGTTTATAAGAATGGTGTTTTAAGTTTAATTCATAGAATAGAAAATTTATATGATAAGTTTGTTTCCTTGGGGTATGCCGATGTTGATTTAAGACTTAAGGCAGTTCCTGAAGGATGTATTGGTTATGGGATTAATAAAACTGGGTGCTGCGAGCCAGACTGTCATATTTTAAATAATGATTACGATGGAATTTTGGTGGTTAGTGATGGCGTTTATAAGTTTGTTGATTTGAGTGCGATGGATAATATTATGCATAACTGTATTTCTGAAGATGTGGCTGATGTTATGGTGAATATGGCGGCTCATGGTGTCAATTTTTCGAATACTTTAGGTCAAGATAATATTACGGCGGCATATTTTGGCAGACAAAAGATTTTAAAATAGTGTTTTTTTAGGGTATAATATTATCTGGAGGTGCGGAATATTATGAGTGTTAAAACTGAAAGAATTGCTGATGCGTTAATTGAAGAAATTAGTTATATTTTGGCTAATGACGTTAAAAATAAGGATATTGATTTTGTGACAATTACTGAGGCACGTGTTACTAGCGATTTAAGTTATGCGAAGATTTATTTTACTGTTTTAGATGATAATAAGAGGAAAAGTACTTTGAAGGCTTTAAAAGAGGCTAGCGGATTTATTAGACACGAGCTTAGAGAACGTGTTGATATTAGGAAAATTCCTTTACTTGATTTTGTTTATGATGATTCTATTGAGAATGCTCAAAAGATTGAGGATAAGATTAAAGATTTACATGAAAATTCCTTATAGGAATTTTTTAGGTGGTGGTTTTTTTGCTTAAGTATTTTGATTTAGAGATGGAAGATGGGGGACATTTAGCGATTAATGATGAGTATTTGAAACCTTATGTTGCTTCTGTTTTAGAATTTTTAGATGGTTTAGATTATATGAATATGCTTTCTTTTGCAAGGAGTATGATGCTTTCACAGGAGATTAAGGCGAATAATACGATTGAGGGTATTATGGATGATCTTTCTTTGATTGATAAGGTGATTAACTCTAAAAATGATATTTCTTTGGATGCTAAAAAAAGAATTATTAATCTTTATCATGGTTATGAATATATTTTAAGTCATAACGATATTAATAAGGATAGTTTAAGAGAACTTTATAGTATTTTAAGCAGTGGTCTTTTGAATGATTTTAATATTGAAAGGACTGGAAAGTATTATAGGACGGCACCTGTTTATTTATATCGCGGAAGACGTATTGATGAGTATCCAATGCAGGGGGCTGATTTTTCTAAGATTGATTATTATATGGATATGTATTTTGATTTTGTTAATTCTTCTGATTTAACCGGTATTGATGGTTTTATCAAGTCTCAAATTATGCATTTTTATTTTGTATATGTTCATCCTTATATGGATTTGAATGGGCGAACTGGTAGGACTACTTCTATGTGGTATTTGGTTAAAAATAAGAATTATCCTTATATTATTTTTAATAGAGCGATAGCTTTTTCTCAAAGAGAGTATGAGAAAAATATTATTAAGTGTAGAATGCACGATGAGGTTACTTTGTTTGTGAAGTATGTTTTACAGCAGGTTTTACTTGAGTTTGAAAAGGAACATGTTATTCATAATATTCAGTGTAACTGCCCTTATGAGCTTTCTAATGTAGATTTACAGATGATTGAGTATTTGCTTTCGACTAGTAGTAATTTGACGGCTTTAGATTTGGCACAAACTTATAATAATTATAATGGTAGAAGAAAACCATGGGATATTGTTTTTGAAAGGATTATGCCACTTATTGATAAGGATGTTTTTGTGGCTACGCCTTGTGGTAAGGCGAAAGATGGTAAGAAAACTAATTTAAGTTTGGGGCTTAATGGCGATTTGGTTTCTACTAGTGCACGCAGTAAAATTAAGCATTTGAAATTAGATAATTATTTGAGATGATTTTAAAGTGTGTTTATAATTGCACTTTTAAATTAAATGGCAAGAAAAATGAGATTAACATATAAAAAATGATAAGATTCGAAGATTATGTTATGATAAAGAATTGGTTAAAAGATATGGCGATTATATGGCTTAATAAATTTAATAATTGCTTATAAAATATGTCTAAAAAAGGCTTGACTTTCATATGTTTTATGTGTATAATCTATCATGTAACTTGAAAGAAGGAAAGAAGAAGTTTCCACTTCTCACCCGATTGCGTATAGTGATGGGTCGTAAGCCTATGGTTAGAAACTGGTGCTTAAGTGGATACTATCTTTGTATTCACTTTTTAAGTGTAAGATAGTAAATGTCTGTGATGACTTTGCTCAGGAGGTGTCTAGTATCGCAAGAGAAAAAGATTTGTTTATCAATGAACAAATAAGGGCTAGAGAGGTAATGGTTATTGGTCCAAGCGGTGAACAGCTTGGTGTTAAGCCTATTAAGGATGCACTTACTTTAGCGTCTTATGCTGGTTTTGACTTAGTACTTATGAATCCTGGTGGTAAACCACCGGTATGTAAGATTATGGATTACAATCGTTTTAAGTATGAAAACAAGAAAAAACAGAAGGAAAATCTTAAACGTCAAAGAGAAACTAATTTAGAGATGAAAGAGTATAAGCTTTCTGTTACTATTGATATTCATGATTTTAATACGAAAGTTAATAATGCTAGTAAGTATTTGGTTAAAGGTCATAAGGTTAAGGTTAGTATTCGTTTTAAAGGAAGAGAGCTTTCGCATTCTTATTTAGGTAAAGATGTTTTGATGCGTTTTGCTGAGGCTACTAAAGATGTGGCTACTATTGAGCAAATGCCAAAGCTTGAAGACAGGATTATTTCCATGATACTTGCGCCAATTAAGGAAAAATAGGAGGAAAGATTATGGCTTATAAAATGAAAACTCATAAAGGTTTAGCTAAAGTTGCAAGAGTAAGAAAAAGTGGTTCTATTAAGGTTCAATCATGTAATAAATTACATCAAACCACTCATAGAAGTAATGCTTCTAGAAGAAGAAGACATCAAATTAATGAGATGGATATTACTAATGTAAGAAGATTAAAAAGTTTAATTAAATAAGGAGGTAGAAATTATGACAAGAGTTAAAGGTGGAACTATACATCGTGCCCGTAGGGCTAAGGCTTTGAAAGAGGCTAAAGGTTATTTTGGTAGTAAACATAGATTATATAAGACTGCTAAAGAACAAGTAATGCATTCTGGTACTTATGCTTACAGAGACAGAAAAAATAAGAAAAGAGATTTTAGAAAGTTATGGATTACTAGAATTAATGCGGCTTGCCGTATGAATGAAATTAGTTATTCTAAGTTTATTAGTGGTTTAAATAAAGCTAATATTGAAATTAATAGAAAAATGCTTTCTGAGATTGCTATTGATGATCCAAAGGCTTTTGCTGAACTTGTAAATACTGCTAAGTCTGCTTTAGAAGGTAAGGCTGTTAGTGCTCCTTCAAAAGAGAGTGCTGATTTAAGTGGTATGACTGTTGCTGAGCTTAGAGAACTTGCTAAGGAAAAAGATGTAAAGGGTTATTCTACTATGAAAAAAGCTGAATTACTTGAGGTTTTAAAATAAGAATTTTTCTTATTTTTTTGGTGTATTATGAAGAATTTATATATTGATTTTGATGGTGTTATTTGCGATACGATTGGTATTACTTATGATATGATGAAAAAATCGGGTACCAATTATACTGATGAGATGGAATGCATGAAGTTTTATGAAAATTTGGATTGGAATTATATTTTAGAAAACTCTCATATTATTAATGATGCTATGGGATGTATTCAACAAATTATTGATAGCGGTAGGTTTGACGTAGCTATTTTAACGCATGTTAATTCTATTAATGAGATTATTTGTAAGGTTAATTTTATTAGAAAGTATTTTACTGATTTGACGATTATTCCTGTTCCTAAGGCTATTTCTAAAACTAAAATGATTAATAGTATGGGCTCTATTTTGGTTGATGATTATAATGGTAATTTGGAAGAATGGACTAGTGAAGGTGGTTTAGCTGTACGTTTTGATTTGAATTTGGACAGTAAGGGCTTTTTGGTTATTGATAAGCTTTCCGATATTTTGACACTGTTTTAATATAAAATGGTATACAACTGGGCTTTAAAAATGTTATAATATTGCTGCTTGGAGATGAGTTTATGTTAGTACTGGCCAAGGCTGTTATGGCTATTATGATTGGTTTTGCTTGTTCTGCTTTTTTTGGCTATTTTGTTGTTAAATGGTTTAAAAAAAAGCAAGTTAGGCAAAATGTTAGTTTAACTTTAGGTAAGAGGCATTTGAAGAAAAATGGCACGTCGACTGCGGGTGGTATTATCTTTGTTATTCCGACCCTTGTTATTATGATTTTTTTGATTTTAACTGGTAAGGTGGAGTTTTCAACTAATTTGTTTATTGTTTTGTTTGTTTTTGTCTCCTATGCGATTTTAGGTGGCATTGATGATTATTTAGTTGTTAAGCGGCATAATAATGATGGATTGTCGATTTTTACTAAGCTTTTATTTCAAATTGTGATTGCTTTAGTATTTTTCTATATTTTTATGAGTAGTGGTAATGAACCAATTGTTGATATTCATACTTTGGGTATTAAGATTAATTTAGGATGGCTTTATGGTATATTTTTACTGTTTGTTTTGATTGCTAGTAGTAATGCGGTAAATATTACTGATGGTTTGGATGGCCTTGCCGGTGGACTTTCGGCGATTGCATTCTTTGCTTTTGGTATTATTACTTGGGGTGCAAGCTGGGCGTCTGGTAATGAAGCTGTGGCTATCTTCTGTTTTGTTTTGGTAGGTTCTTTGGTAGGCTTTTTGGTTTATAATTGTTATCCGGCTAAGATTTTTATGGGAGATACTGGTTCTCTTGCTTTAGGGGCAGCTCTTGCTTCTGTGGCGATTATTACTAATCATGAAATTACTTTGATTATTGTGGCTTTGGTGTTTGTAGTTGAGACTTTGAGTGTTATTATTCAGTGGATTGCTATTAATAAGTTTCACACTAAAGTATTTTTGATGGCTCCGCTTCATCATCATTTTGAAAAACTTGGGTGGAGTGAAGTTGATATTGTTAGGCTTTTTTGGTCGGTAGGACTTTTACTTAGTATGGTTGCTATTGGCTTTGGAGTCTGGATTTAATTTGTTAAATAGTTTATAATGTTTTATGGAGGAGAAATTATGGCAAATAATGTAAAAGAATTAGAAATTAAAATTGAAGGTAAAGAATGGAAAGAGGCTATTGATAAAGCTTTTAATGAAGAAAATAATAAAGTTAAGATTGATGGTTTTCGTAAGGGTAAAGCTCCATATAATGTTTTTATTAAGAAATATGGCTTAGATGCTTTACTTTATAAAGCTAGTGATAAGGTTATTGAAGTCGCTTATGGTAAGATGCTTAGTGAGTGCAAGAAGGATTTAACTACTTTAGCTGCTAAACCTGAAATTGAACTTGGTGAACTTACTGAGGAACATGTTATTTTTAAGTTTACTTTAACTATGAGACCTGAGGTTAAACTTGGTAAGTATAAAGGCTTAGATGTTAAAAAAGAAAAGTGCGATGTTACTAGTGAAGAAATTGCTGATGCGATTGAAAGTATCCGTAAGAGATATTCTGAGGGTGTAATCAAAGACGGCTCTGTTGAAAATGGTGATGTTGCTGTTATTGATTTTGAAGGTTTCCTTGATGGTAAGGCTTTTGAAGGCGGCAAGGGTGAACATTATCCTTTAACTATTGGTAGTGGAAGTTTTATTCCTGGATTTGAGGAACAATTAATTGGTATGGAAGTTGGTGAGGAAAGAGATATTAAGGTTACTTTCCCTGCAGATTATCATGCTGAGGACTTAAAAGGTAAGGAAGTTACTTTTAAGGTTCTTGTTCATGAGATCAAGACTACTGTTGTTCCTGAACTTGATGCTGATTTCTTTGCTGATTTAGCTATGGATGGTGTTAATTCTAAGGAAGAGCTTGAGGCTTATGTTTCTGATAATATTTTAAAACATAAAGAGGCTAATGCTGAAGATAAGTATTTAGACGAACTTTTAGAGGCTGCTGCTAAGAATACTACTGTTGATGTTCCTGAGGCTATGATTAATGATGAGCTTGATAGAATGATTGAACAGTATGGTGAAAATTTAAAAAATCAAGGTTTATCTTTAGAACAATTTTATCAATACACAAACTCTGATGAAGAGGCTTTAAGAAGTCAAATGAGAGAGGAAGCTATTCGTAGAATTACTTATAGATTAATGCTTGAAGAGATTGCTAAAGCTGAGAATATTGAGGTCTCTGATGAAGAGGCTTCTAAAGAGGCTGATAATTTAGCTGAAAAGTATCAAATGGAGAAGGACGAATTTTTAAAGATGTTTGGCGGTTTAGAGATCGTTAAATATGATTTAAAAATGAGACGTGCTATGGATGTTTTAAAGGGTTAGTTTTTAACTCTTTTTTTGTGTATTTAAAAAATGCTTGGTTTAAGCATTTGGAACTTTTATTTTTCTATTTAGTATGTAGTCTATAGAGTATTTAAATTCTTTTCTTATGGCGATAAGTGTGGCGGTGGTGATTAATGTTTTGCCATTTTCATATCCCCATAATGTGGACTGATTTATATTTATTTTGCTTGCAAATTCTGTTTGTGATAGTTTGTTTTTAATTCTTATTTTTCTTATGTTTTTGCCTATTTCTTCTGGGTTTAATATGTGTTTTTCTTTTATTTTTCTTTTGGGGGCTAGCCCTAGAATGTAGTCTGTTGATATGCCAAACATTTCAGCAAAGGCGAATAGTTTTGCGGTTGGTATTATATCACTTCCACATTCCCATGAGGCGTATGTTCCACGTTTTACTTTTAGTTTGTAGGCAATTTCACTTTGGGTCATTTCATGTTCTTGTCTTATATCTTTTAAATGAAAATTTGTCATTTGCTAATCACCAGTAACATTTTCTCATTGATGAGCATTTGTTTTGCAAAGTGCAGTTGCATACGATTGGAATGCTGTGATATAATTGGGACTAGAGTAGACATAATAAGGGTGGTGAGGTTATGAGAAGAAAAAAGAATTTATTAATAATTAGTTTGTGTGTAATGTTACTTGTAATGGGCATTGGTTATTCTGCTTTTCAAAGTAGATTAGAAATAAACTCATCATCAACTGTTACAAGTAACTGGGATATAGAGATTACAAATGTCTCACTTAAAAATAAAATTGGTTATGCCGAAGAAGTCGCTTCATCATTTGATAAAACATCAGCTAATGTGAGTGCTAGTTTTACATCACCTGGTGATACAATTGTTTACGATGT
>CAKPAT010000051.1 GCA_934133155.1 uncultured Bacilli bacterium | reverse complement strand
ATCAAAATCGAATATAAACTTGGAATATTAGGCGGTCTAGGCCCACTAGCAACCGCTTACTTTTATGAAATATTAACAAAAAAAACAAAAGTAAACATCGATCAGGAGCACCTTAATCTAATAATACTATCTCATGCATCAACACCTGATAGAACAGACTACATCCTAGATCATACCAAAGAAAATCCCTACAAAAACCTCTTAGAAGACTGCAAATTACTAGAAAAATTAGGTTGTAAACTAATCAGCATTCCTTGTAACACCGCCAGTTACTTCACAGAAAACCTTCAAAAAGAAATAAATATAAAAATCAGTAACATGGTTCAAAACACCGCCAAATACATCAACGAAAAAAATTACAAAACAGCCGTCATAATGGCAACAACTGGCACAATAAAAGCTAAATTATATCAAACATTACTAGAAAAAGAAAACATCAAATGTCTGTTTCCGAATCAAGAAAACGTCATGAAAATGATTTATGAATACATCAAAAAAGGAATAGACGTCCCCAAAAATCTATGGGAAGAAACCATCAAAGGCATAAATGCCGATTGCTTTATATTAGGTTGCACCGAGCTTTCCATATTAAAAAAACAGTTTAATCTAGAAGAAAAATTTATCGACCCGCTAGAAATAGAAGCAGATAAAATCCTAGATTACTTCCATAAAGAAAGGTTGTGGTAAAAATGTGTGGATTTTGTGGATATATAAACAAAAAAGAAAAAAACCATATCAAATTAATGAACGACGCAATTATACATCGTGGACCCGACGACGAATCTTATTACCAAGATGACAATATCGCCCTAGGTTTCAGAAGACTTAGTATCATAGATTTAAAAGGTGGCCGTCAGCCCATCAGCAATGAAACAGATAAATTAATCATATGCTTCAACGGTGAAATATATAACTTCAAAGAAATAAAAGAAGACCTAATAAAAAAAGGTCACATATTCAAAACAAAAACAGACACCGAAGTAATACTTCATGGATACGAAGAATACAAAGAAAAAATACTAGATAAACTAAGAGGCATGTTTGCCTTTGTCATATGGGATAAAGAAAAACAAACATTATTTGGAGCAAGAGACCATTTTGGGCAAAAACCATTTTACTATGCAAATATGAACGGCACATTCATGTTTGCCTCAGAAATCAAAAGTCTACTTAAACATCCTGATTTTATAAAAGAAGTAAATGAAAAAGCCTTAAAACCATATCTAACATTTCAAACATCAGTTTTAGACGAAACATTTTTTAAAGACGTATATAAACTAAAACCATCTCATTACTTCATTTATAACCAAAAAGAAAATAACCTAGAAATAAAAAAATACTATGACATTAACTTTAAACCAGAAAAAAAAGATTTTAACAAACTAATAAAAGAAATAGATAAAGAAATAACAAACTCCATAGACTACCATAAAATAAGCGACGTAAAAATAGGCTCATACCTTTCAGGTGGAATAGACTCATCATACGTCGTAAGCTACCTAAAACCCGACACCACCTACTCCGTTGGTTTCGATTATAAAGAATTTAATGAAGTGCCATACGCCAAAGATCTATCAGACATATTAAAAATTAAAAATAAAAATGAATTAATAAACGCTGACGACTTCTTTGAAAGTATAGACAAAGTTGAATATTATGCCGACGAACCAACCGCTAACCTATCAGCTGTTCCCCTTTACTTTCTATCAAAACTAGCCAGTAAAGACATCAAAGTAGTTCTATCAGGTGAAGGAGCAGACGAACTATTCGGCGGTTACACATCATATGACGAAGACGAAAAATTAAAAAAATACCGCAAACTACCTTCAATAATTAGAAAACCATTAAAAGGTATCGCTGAAGCATTACCAAAATTTCATGGAAAAAACTTTTTAATAAAAGGTGGATCAAAAATAGAAGATTACTATGTCGGACAAGCATTCGTCTTTGACAATAAAGAAGCCAATAAAATACTAACAACCAAATATCAAAATGATACAAAATTTCAAGACATCACAAAGCCATATTTTGATGAAGTAAAAAACGAAGACGATCTAACAAAAATGCAGTACCTAGATATGCATATGTGGTTACCAAACGACATCTTATTAAAAGCCGATAAAATGAGTATGGCAAACTCCCTAGAACTAAGAGTCCCAATACTTGATAAAAAAGTATTTGAATTAGCAAAAACAATACCAACAGAATATAAACTAAGCCATAACACCACAAAATACGCCTTAAGAATGGCCGCAAGTAAAAGAATACCACAAGAATGGTACAAAAGAAGAAAAAAAGGCTTTCCAGTACCAATAATAAAATGGTTTAGGGAAGAAAAATACTATAACATCGCCAAAAAAATGTTTGAAGAAAAATTTACTAAAGAATTCTTTGACCAAGAAAAATTACTAAAAATGCTAGAAAAACATTACACAAAAAAAGAAAACAACTGCAGAAAAATATGGACAGTATATGTTTTCCTTGTATGGTATAAAAAATTCTTTGTAGAAATGTAACTATAAAAGCAGATAGAATCATTTAATCCTACCTGCTTTTTCATAATTTCTTTTCTTTATTTTCTTGTCTTATTTTTTTAACTTCTTCCTCATGTATTACTCTTTCAATCATTGCATAAAGTGGATCAAAATAATATAACAAATCGTTAAAACTATCGTACTGAACATCTAAATCAACCGCAATTTTATGAAGTTCTTCTAGTTTACTATATGTAGGAATATGCTTATTAATCTTCTTTAATTCATTAATTAAATATTGAGCTTTTTGTACATCTTCACTATTTTCTAAAAAATCAATTAAAGCATCTAACAGTTGTTTTAAATTATCACTTTCCATCAAAAACATTTCCTTTTTTAAAATATAGGCTTGATATATAACTTATAATAATAATCATATGACGACCTAACCGCCTCATTATTATTAAGCATATTTTCAAACTCTTCTAAAGTTACCCATTTAACATCTTGAACCTCATCTTCCTGCATAACAATATCTTTAGTATCTATATTTTTATTTAAAAGCCAAACATCAACATAATCAAATTTTCTTTTATAAGAAGCTAAAAAATTCATATCACTCTTACAAGCACTTATTCCAAGTTCTTCTGATAATTCTCTTAAAATACCATCTAAACTATTTTCGCCAGCCCTAACTGAACCACCAGTAATAGACCACATATTAGGAAATTTATGAGCAGTAGCTACCCTTTGCTGAATTAACAGCTCACCTTTATCATTTACAATCCAAACATGAACTGATAACCTAAATTTTCCTAATGGACTACCTCTCCAGTAAGTTCTTTTTGCCCGTTATATAAATCAACTAATTCCATCAGCCTTCACCTCTTACAGTAAGATAACATATTTTCATTTATTATTACATAGTTTATCAGCTGTTAATAACAAATAATACTTATATAAATAAATAATGTGCAAAAAGTACTAGAAAAAAATTGCAAATTGTAGTACAATGTAAATGTGATACAGCTTATAACTTATAGTGTATCACATGTTAGCGTTAAGGTTTCAACTCCCTTCGCGCTTTTTTTATACTCTGACCCTAAGACCACTAATCATAATATCGTAATTATCGCCAATTAAATTATCAATAACCTGCATCTCAACTTCCTCTTTAATCACCTTATCAATCTTTCTTGCCCCATAAGTCTCATAATCAGAAAGTTTTAAAATTTCTAAATTAACATCTTTAGAAACTTTAATACTCGCTTTATCCTTATATTTCAAAATCAAATCATTAATCTTAAAATCAATAATCTTTAAAATATCATCTTTACTCAAATTATTAAAAATAACCGTCTTATCAACCCTATTCATAAAAGGAATAGAAAAACTGTCTTTAAGTTTAGAAGAAGTAGAATTATTAAAACCAACACTTACATCATGAAAACCAACATTAGAAGTCATAATAATAACAACATTATCAAATCTAACTAAACATCCCCTACTATCTTTCATAACGCCTTCGTCTAAAACTTGTAAAAACAAATTAATCACATCACTATGTGCTTTCTCAATCTCATCTAAAATCAAAACCGAATAAGGTTTGTTTTTAATTTTTTCTAAAACATTAGAAACATCCTCATAACCTACATATCCAGGAGGTGCCCCAATAATCTTACTAACACTATGAGCCTCTTTATACTCACTCATATCGAGCTTGATAATATTATTTAAGCCGACCAAATTCTCACCAAATACTTTCGCTAAAGCTGTTTTACCTACACCAGAAGGGCCACAAAACAAAAGAGAAAAACATCCCTCGTGAAAACCTAACTTAATTTTTTTATAAACGTCAGAAAGCACCCTAACCGCCTCATCTTGCCCAACAATTTTCTTTTTTAAAATACTTTCAGTCTGTTTAATAATAGACTTTTTCTCATTTAAAAGCTCATAAATAGGAATTCCGGTCTTATCATTAAAAACACCAGCCACATCTTTTAAAGTAACTATCTTCCTCTCCTTTTTATAAAAAGAAAGTTCCAAATTATTAATATCGTTCATAAGTTTAGATTCCATATTCTTAAATCCACTAGCCGTATCAAAATCATTTTCCAAAATAGCTTTTTTCTTAAGTTCAAGAACATCCTTAAGCCTTCCAGTATAAGCTCTATACTGCTTCATGTTTTTATTTTCTAAAAGACTAGTTCTAGCACAAACCTCATCTAAAATATCAATAGACTTATCCGGCTGACACCTATTATAAATATACTTATTAGAAAGATTAATAATCATTTTTAAAATATCATCAGAAATACTTACATTATGAAAATTCTCATAAATACCTTTTAAATTTTTTAAAATATCCAAAAGAACATCATCGTCTGGTTCATTAACCAAAACAGTTTGAAAACGTCTCTCAAGTGCACTATCTTTCTCAATAAACCTCTTATACTCATCCGTAGTAGTTGCACCAATACATCTAATCTTACCTCTGGCCAAAGCTGGCTTAAAAATATTTGAAGCATCAATCGCCCCTTCAGCACCACCAGCCCCCACTAAAGTATGAATTTCGTCAATAAACAAAATAATATCTTGATTATCCGAAACCTCTTTCAAAATCTTATTAACTCTTTCTTCAAATTCACCACGATACTTAGTGCCAGAAACCATCGTCGCCATATCCAAACTAATAATCCTTTTACCCTTTAAAGAAAGAGGCACATCACCAGATACAATCTTAGAAGCCAAAGCCTCCACAATAGCCGTCTTACCAACCCCTGCATCACCAATCAAAACAGGATTGTTCTTGCACCTTCTAGTCAAAATCTCACAAACCCTTTTAATCTCATTATCCCTACCAGTAACCGGATCAACCTCGCCATTTAAAGCTTTCTTATTTAAATCAACACCAAGTTCATCCACCAAAAGTTTAAAATTAGAACCACTTTTCACAAGCTTATAAGCAAAATCATTATAAAGATCATCAATATCAATACCCATACCCATCAAAATTCTAATCGCAACACCCTCTCCTTCTTCTAAAAGGCCAGAAAGCAAATGATTAACCGTAACCGTTCCATTATTATTTTCTTTAGCATCTATCACCGCATTTTCCAAAATTCTCTTTAAAAGAGGCGTATACAAAAACCATTCATTCTCTTTTTTACCAACCCCTAAAATCTTCACAACTTCACTCTTAAAAACATCATAATCTAAATTATACTTTTTAAATTTAAAATCCCTATCATTTTTCAAAATAGCCAGCATTAAATGTTCTGAAGAAACATAAGGATGTCTCAAACTCTTCATCTCACTTTTAGCACAAACAAGAACTCTTCTTGCATCTTCCTCAAAATTACCCAGCATAGTCCTCTCCTTTCAATATTATCCTATGTATATAATGGTAATTCTTGAAAAAAAATAAACAAAAAAAAATGACAAAAAGTCACTTAATCTTCCTATAAAGCTTGCATTTTCTTAAAATATCAATAGTTTTAGCAAAATCAATAATATCTAAATTACTAATCACCATAGGCATACTTGTATCCATACTACGCCTTACAAGCTTAAACTTCAAAACAGTATCCAAAGTAGCCTGAATATTTATAATAACCAAATTATCAATAGTAAGATCTTTAGATTTATCCAAATTATCTAAATTGTTATCACTAGAATTATCATGTGAAACACTATCATTAATAAAATGCGGTTTATACAAAATATTTTCCGCCAAAGAGTCCTCCATCGGTTTAAGTAAATCAGGTTTTTCTAATTCATTTTCTAAAGGTCTATCGGAGGCATTAAACTGAATACTTTCAAGTTTATCAACATCGAACTTAAAAGGCTTAAGTTTAGAAACCTTAGGATTACTCGAAACATTAATAACCCCCATTTTACTATTAGAAAGCTTAATCATTTTAATTTTCCGGCTTTTCTTCTCATACTCACCTAAATAGCCTTTTTTATCTTTACCATCCAAAATATCCGTGACCTTGTTAATTCCATTAATAACCAAAATCACCATAACCTGCAAAGTAAAAAAGCCAATTAAAAGTTGCATTAAAGTAAGTAAATCACTATTAGAATATAAAGCATTATCAGTATAAATATCCACATCATTAACTTTCACAAAAACCAAAATCAAACAAAATATCATTTGCTGAATCACAAAACCAGTAAAATTAATAATCTTATTAATCTTATACATCTTCTTACTAAAAAAAGAAATAAATGCAAATAAAGCCGAAGCAAAAGTCACAAATAAAAGAGTAATAAAATTAGGAAAATACAAAGTCATAAAAAGTGCATTCATCATATTATCAAAAAGTTCAAAAATAACGTCTCCGCCTGTAAATAAAACCAAAGCTAAAATAAATAAATAAACTAAAGCATAAATCTTTCTACCATGCTTTTTAAAAAGAAAAAATATTATAGGGAAAAAAAGCAAAAGTAAAAAAAGAGGATGCTGTAAAATATTATCCCACAAAACCGAAAATTTTTCACCTAAAGAAAGCTCTTTCACAAACATCACCCCTTTATCTTAGAAATTAAATTAGAAACAAAATTCTTACCAAAAACTTCATCTAAAGTCTTTGATTTATAAACAGCAAATAAATAAATTCCAACACCAATTATACCATATAAACATACAAGTGCAAAAGAAACAATCCTAGAAGTAGAAAAAGAAGGTATAAATAAATTAATAATAGCTAAGGACATAAGCATAATAAACGTACATAAAATAGATTTAATAAAAGTTCTAATAGACATAAAATAATTAACATTCGCCTCTTTTCGAACCTTATGCATAAGGAAAATACTTGCAGATGTATCAATAATCATATTCAAACAAATAGGTGCATAATAAGCCTCTAAACCAATAAAATTAAACAAATACATCATCGGTATATTAAAAATAATTTTACAAAGTAAAGAACCACCTAAAGCCATAATCGTTTCCTTAGTATTATTCAAAGTTTGATTAGTATTAACCATCACAGAACACACAGAAAGAGGAATTTGTGACAAAATAAGCAAATGAAAAATATTACCATTTATCTCATTATATCCATAAAAAACCGTCCATATACCATAAGCCATAAAACTCATAAAAGATGCTAAAGGAATAGTAACAATAAATAAAGTTTGCAAAGCTTGATTAACCTTTAAATTAACATCCTTAAAATTCTTAACTGCAAAACTAGAAGCAATAGCCGGAATTAAACTCATAACCATACCAGTCGCAATAGACATAACAATCATATTAAGCTTAGAGCCCCAAGTTGCTATAACACTAACCGCATCTTCCGCAATAGCCGTAGTATAACCAATATTAACTAAACTCTTAACCATTGTAAAAATATCAACCATTACAAAAGCCGACTGTAAAAGTGAAATAACTACAAAAGGTAAAGCATAAAAAATAATTTGTTTTCTAAGCGTCTTATCAGTAATTTTTTTCTCATATTCGTTAGGCTTTTCATGTCTTTTTAAGTCTTTACTTTTTCTAATTTTTGATAAAACATATAAATAAGCAAAAATAGCTCCGACCGTCGCTGCAAAAACCGCAACCCCAACAGCCGTATTCAAAGATAAATGAAAAACATTTAAAGCTAAGTAACTACCACCTAAAATAACAATAACCCGAATAATCTGCTCTAAAATATTAGCAATCGAAGACACTTGCATAATCTTATGACCTTGTAAATATCCTTTAGAAACGCTTAAAAAAGGCACAACCAAAATAGCTGTAGAAATAACCCTAATAACCATAACAACATCAGAAATAGAGTTACCACCTTTAACATCACCAATAATTAAATAAGCAATTTGTGGAGCAAACGTAAAAAGTAAGACAAAAGAAATAAAGCCTAATATACCAATAATCTGAAGTCCTACTTTAAAAACTCGTTCTTTAGTATTATAAAAACCTCTCTCATTATACTCACTAACAATCTTGCTCATCGCAACCGGAATACCCGAAGTAGCTAAAGTCAAAAACACATTGT
The DNA here is from genome assembly GCA_934133155.1 of uncultured Bacilli bacterium. Classification (GTDB taxonomy): domain Bacteria; phylum Bacillota_I; class Bacilli_A; order RF39; family UBA660; genus Coprosoma. The sequence continues at coordinate 193 of CAKPAT010000051.1, read as the reverse complement.
AAATAGAATAAGCATAACTATATAAAGCACCACCACGTGCACCAATAATCGCATAAAAAGGAATAACATAAACAAGTCCAATAAACTTGCAAATAACAATACCCATAGTAGAAATAACCGCTCCGGCTAAAAAGCTAGTCCTCTTCATAACATCACCTACCTATACAAAATCAAAGCTGAAAAACAATAAATT
>CAKPAT010000050.1 GCA_934133155.1 uncultured Bacilli bacterium | reverse complement strand
CTAGTGATATTATCATTATTGGTGTTTGCAGTTGCTGAAAGTCTTCGGTGCTGGTGGTCATAGATGCTAAAACACCGGCTAATAAGGAATATGCGATAAAGGTTAGTATCATTAGTATAAAGGCAAGTGGGATGATGTATGCTAAATTTGATAAGACATCACTTGTTAATAATGTATTTATGGCGTTTCCAATATCTAAACCTTCTATATCTAGACTATTTTGATGCATAGTCATTCTTATAACTATACCAATTACCGCAAATATAATTAATAACGCGCCTTGAAGTAATACAAAGATATTACTGGCAAGTACTTTAGACATGAGGTGCGTTTTAGGTGAAACGTTTGATATGATTATTTCCATACTGCGGGATTTTTTTTCGTCGTTTATTTCTGCTCCTACCATTTGCACAAGGAATATTGTTAAGGCAAAAAACGGAAGTATGATTACTGGGAATACGGTACTCATAATCATTTGAGTGCTTTCAGATTCACTTTTTTTATTTTTATCTAGTATTTGTCTTTCGATGGTTATTGGTGCAGATATTTTGGTAAGTTCTTCTTTATCAATATCGCTTTCATTTAACGCTATTTCACTTTTAACATTATTCATTATTGATGATATTGCGGCATAATCTATGCTACTGATGTAACCTTCTGAAGTTATTTTAGCTTTAATGTAGTTCGTTTCGTCTTTTGTTATTTCTAAGTACCATGATTTTTTTTCTTCTTTAAATATTTCTTCTTCGGTTTTGTCTGCCCTTTTAATTTCAAAGTTATTTTCTTCTGATGTTATGCTTTTATAAGCATCATTTTGTTTTTTTAGTATATCATATGTAATGTTTGTCTTATCATTTACGTAAATAATTTGTTTTTCATTAAAGTCGCCACCAAATAGTTTTATAATACTATCAATATTTATTAAACAAATAATGAGCAAGGCTAGTAAGACATTTGCTGTTACAAACCATTTTGAGCGTGTCTTTTTTCTTAGACTTGAAAGTGTTAAAAATTTTAGTTTATTTTTCATATGTCTCACCTACTTTTTCGATAAATATTTCGTTTAGTGATGGTTCTTCTATTTTGTATTCGGTGATGTTTTTTCCTTGAGATACTATTTTAAATACATCTTCACTGATAGCTTGATCTTTTACCTTTATTTCAAATTCTAGGTTATTTTGTTTTACGGATATGACGCCATCTATTTTTTTAATTTTTTCTAAGTCAATATCACCTTTAACAAAGATATTCTTTTTTCTAAAATTTTGTTTTATTTCTTTTAAGTTGCCTTCTAAAACTGATTTACCTTCTTTTAGTATTAAAAGTTTTTTGCAAAATAGTTCGACGTGCTCCATACGGTGTGAAGAAAAAATTATCATGCTACCACTTTTTGCAAGTTCATTTATTTTATTTTTAAATAGTTCGACGTTGAATGGGTCTAATCCAGAAAATGGCTCATCTAATATTAATAGTTCTGGATCATTTATTATGGATGTTATGAACTGGACTTTTTGTTGATTTCCTTTTGAAAGTTCTTTTATTTTTTTATCAATATAATCTTCTATTTTAAATTCTTTTAATAGTTTTTTTAATTTTTCTACTATTTCTTCTTCTTTCATTCCTTTTAATACGCCGTAATATATACACTGCTCTTTGACAGTCATTTTAAGAAGTAAACTTCTTTCTTCTGTTAAAAAACCGATTTTATCGGTTATGTTATAATCTATTTTTTTATCATTTAAAGTTATTTTCCCTTTTGTAGGTTCAAGTAAACCAATAATCATTCTGAAGGTGGTAGTTTTTCCAGCACCATTAGCACCTAGTAATCCAAAGATTTCTCCTTTATTTACTTCAAATGATAGGTTATCTACGGCTAAAAAATTTCCGTAATATTTTGTTATATTTTCTACTTTAAGCATAGGCACTCCTTTATTTGATTATTCTTATAATATCGTTATATGTGATTAAAAGCATGAGTATCATAAGTAGGAAAAAGCCGATTGAATGAATGGTATTTTCAAATCTTGGGTCTACTGGTTTTCCTTTTATTTTTTCAATTATGACAAATAATAATCTTCCACCATCGAATGCTGGTAGTGGCAATAAATTAATAAATCCTACATTGACACTTAATAAAGCTGTTAATGTTACTAATTGCCAAATACCACTATTTGCGGCTTCACCAACTATATTAAATATACCTACAGGCCCAGAAAGTGATGCAAGTCCAAGATGTCCAGTTACCAAATAACATATGATTAATACCATCTGCCATACAATGTTGAATGTCTTGGTGAAAGCATAATTAAGAGATGCTAAAAATCCAGTTTTTACTTCACTTGTGTAGGTGAAACCATATTTATAAGTCTCTTCTCCGTCTGTGACAACTTTTTTAGGGCTGACGTTTACGTCTAAAATTTGATTATTTCTTTCAACTGTTATATCTAATGTTTTCCCAACGTTTACTTGATATTCTAAGGTAAACAAATCAATATTCGATGCGTTTTTGCCGTTTATTTTCAAAATTTTATCGCCTGTTTGCAGTCCAGATGTGTAGGCAGGCATATCTGATTGTAACTGCCCTACGTATACTTCACTTTGAGGTGCACCGTTAAATAAAGCGTAAATAAATAGTAATATGATTGCTAATATAAAATTATTCATAATTCCGGCGATTACAGTCATGAATTTTTGACCGAATGTTTTGACTGAGAATTTTTTATCTTTTGGAACTGTCTCGTCATCGTCTATTTCTTCTCCCGCCATTTGAACGAAACCGCCTATGGGTATTAATCTAATGGAGTATTCTGTTTCGTCGTTTTTTCTTGTCCATTTGAATATTCTTGGACCCATTCCTATCGAAAATTCGTAGACATATATGCCTGCTTTTTTAGCAAATATGAAGTGTCCAAATTCGTGCACTAGGATGATTACTCCTAGGATTATTATAAAATAAAGTAATGTCATTTAATATCCTCCTTAAAACATTGTGATGAAAAACATGTAACCTAATATGACAAAGATTAAGCTATCTAGTCTATCTAGTACGCCACCATGGCCGGGCATGATGTTTCCAAAGTCTTTTTTATCGTAGTATCTTTTTATAGCTGAGAAAGTCAAGTCACCAAATACGCCTAAAATTGATAGGAATGTACATATTATTAGTAGTTTTTCTTTTGAAAACATTGGGTCTATTATTGTGTGGTAAAAAAGTGCTCCGATAAATACGCTCATTAGTGTGCCGATTATCATGCCTTCCCATGTTTTTTTAGGTGATATGTCGGTTAGTAATTTACGTTTACCGATTAATGTGCCACTAATATATGCAAATATGTCATTTATCATGCTGATTAAAAGTAAAAATACAAATATATTTAAACTGATATTCCTTACCGTTATAAATAAGGACATTGATATACCTAAGAAAAGTATACCGCCTATTAGATAAAAAGCATCATTTGCATTATATTTTTCTTTATCATGATAAAGGACTGTTGGTATTAGTAGTGTCATAAATAAAGCGATTAATATGCGGTAGTCTATTATGAAGTTTGCGGTATTTGAGTTTGTATTTAATAGTATTAAAAGTGTCATAAAAATATATGCGATTAACTGTATGAATATTGGCATTTGTTTTTTTCTGATATCAAAAAATTCTTTTAAGGCTAGCATGGCGATAATATATATTCCAATATTAAAGGCTTCTTCCCCCATTATTATTAAAGGCACGACAATTATTAGGGCAATAATGGCACTTATTATTCTTTTTTTCATTTGGCACCTCCAAATCTTCTATCTCTTTTGGTATATTCTATTAATGCTTTATCAAATTCTTCTTCGTTAAAATCTGGAAAGTAGCATTTCGGAAAATAGAATTCAGCGTATGAACACTGCCAAAGCATAAAGTTACTGATACGCTCTTCTCCGCTTGTCCTTATCATTAAATCAACTTGTGGTAATTTTTGATATAGGTAATTTTCATATATTTTTTCATCTAATTCATTTATATCTAATTTGCCTTCATTTACTGCTTTAACTATTTTTTTAGTGGCGTCTATTATTTCGGCGTGTCCACCATAGTTAAAACATATATTGAATGTTTTTGAGTAATCTTTTGTTTCTTTTTCTATTTTTTCCATGACTTTGATTATTTTTTCACTTAATGGATATTTTCTTCCTGAAAAGATTGCTTTTATTTTTTCTTCGTGGCAAAATTTTAATATATCTGCTAACTTATCGGTTAAAAGGCTCATAATAAAGTTTACTTCTTTTTCACTTCTTTTAAAGTTTTCAGTTGAAAAAAGATAGGCACTTATGTATTTAACATCTTTTTTAAAGATGTAACTAGTTATTTTTTTGAGATTTTTAAAGCCGGCTTCGTGTCCTTTACTTCTGGGTAGTCCTTTTTCTGCGGCCCATCTACCATTACCGTCAACAATTAGGGCGATATGGTTTGGAATTTTAAGTTCTGTCATTTACACATACTCCTTTTTATTTTAATTATAACAAAATTAAAGGTAACTATCAATTTATTTTATCCATATTTTAGGATGCTTATTTTTATCTAATAAATTTAGTAGGTCTAGCATGTCTTTTTCATTTATGGCAATACAGCCTAATGTGTAATTTTTATTTGAGGTGCAGTGAATAAATATGGCAGAGCCTCTGCCTATTCCGTTTATTTTTTTGTCTTTTTTGTTATATTCAATATTTATAAGGTATTTGTAGCTATCATATTTTATTAAGTTTTCTGATGTCTTGAAATCTTTTTCTTTTATTTGTTTGACGTATGGGTAGTCTGTTTTTATGTTTTCGGTTGTTACTAGATTATTATAATATTTGCTGTTTACGTCATCTACCCAGTGGTAGCTTTCTTTTATTTTTAGATATGGGTATTTTATTTTCAAATCTTCTTTTCCAAGTGCAATACCTAGATTATATTTTCCTTTTGGTGTTTTTTTAGCACCTTCATATATTCTTTTTGAGGCACCGTTTTTACCTATTAAGATATTGTTTATTTTTTTTACCAACTTTTTTTCATCATATATTTTCATGGTTTTTTGTTTGGTATTTACGATTATTAATTGTTTCATAAATGTTTCTTTCAAAAAGGAGATGTTTTTACATCCCCATTTGTTTTGCTACTTCTTCAGCAAAGTTTTCTTCTTTTTTCTCAATTCCTTCGCCTACTTCGTATCTTATGTAATTTTTAATTGTTCCGCCATTATTTGCAACAAATGTTTTAACATTTATATCGTTTTCTTTAACGAATGGTTGCTCTTCTAGGCATATTTCTTTATAGAATTTTTGAATTCTACCTTTTACCATTTTTTCAGCGATTTCAGCTGGTTTTCCCTCATTTATTGCTTGTTCTTTTAAAACAGTTTCTTCTTTTGCAACTTCTTCAGCTGGTACGTCTTTTGGTGAAATATATGTTGGTTTCATAGCTGCGGCGTGCATTGCTACATCTTTTGCTACTTCTTCACTTGCTCCTTCAACTAATGTTAATACAGCAATTTTTCCACCCATATGGATGTATTTTCCGAATTCTTCATTTTCACCTTTTGTTATTTTTGTAAATCTTCTTAAGCTTAATTTTTCACCAATTGTAGCAGTTTTAGCGATAATTAAATCGTTTATTGTTCCTTCTTCGCATGGTAAGTTCAAAGCTTCTTCTACTGTTTTAGCGTCACTATCTACTAATATATTTAAAACTTTATCTACAAGTGTTTTGAATTCTTCATTTTTTGCGACAAAGTCTGTTTCTGAATTTACTTCTAGTATTACTGCCTTATTTCCTTTTACTAAGATTGCAGCTACTCCTTCAGCAGCAATTCTGCTATCTTTTTTTGCGGCTTTAGAGATTCCTTTTTCTCTAAGCCAGTCAATAGAAGCTTCGATATTTCCTTCGCATGCTTCTAAAGCTTTTTTACAGTCAAGCATTCCTGCTCCTGTTTTTTCTCTTAGTTCTTTAACTAAACTAGCACTAATCATTTTTATCTCTCCTTTTATTTAGAAAAAAAGGCGATTTAAAATCACCTTTTGTTTAACTATTTTAAAGCGTCAAGTAATTCAGCTTTTTTCATACTTGAATAACCTTTTACGTCTTTTTCTTTTGCAAGTTCACGTAGTTCTGCTACTGTTTTTGAAGATAAATCTTCAACGGCTTTTTCTTCTTTAGCAGATACTTTTGGTTCTTCTTTAGTATCTAAAGCTTCTTTTACTTCTTTTGTTTCAGATGATTTATTATATGGTTTTCTATTATCTTTACGATCAAATCTTGGTTTACGGTCTTCTTTTCTTTTAACTGTTTCTAAGGCTTTTTTCATTATATCTTCGCCTTTTTCGTCTTTACGAGCTTCACTAACATAATCAGTTAGTTTTCCACCGTTTGCTTCTACAACAGCATTATTCATAACACCTGTGATTAATTTAACGGCTCTAATTGCATCGTCGTTTCCTGGAATTACGTAGTCAACCATGTCAGGGTCACAATTTGTGTCAACTATTCCAAATACTGGAATGTTTAATTTTCTTGCTTCTCTGATAGCGATTTCTTCTTTTGATGGGTCTACAATAAACATTGCTTGTGGTAATTTACTCATTTCTCTAATACCACATAATAGTTTATTTAATTTGTCGTATTCTTTTCTGATTTTAACTACTTCTTTTTTAGGAAGTAAATCGAATACTCCATCTTTTTCCATTTTTTCGATTTGCTCTAGTCTTTTAACTCTTCTTCTAATTGTTTTGAAGTTTGTTAAAGTTCCGCCTAACCATCTTTCATTTACGTAATAAGACTCAGATCTTAAAGCTTCTTCTTTGATAGCTTCTTGAGCTTGTTTTCTTGTACCAACAAATAAAACCTTTCCACCGTTTTCAGCTATTTCTTTTAAAGCAGCGTAAGCTTCTTCAATTTTTTTAGCTGTTTTTTGTAAATCGATAATATATATATCATCGCGAGCTGTAAAGATATATTCTTTCATTTTAGGATTCCATCTTTTTGTTTGATGTCCGAAATGTACTCCAGCTTCTAGTAAATAACTCATTGACACTACTGCCATTTTATCTCCTCCTTTTGTTTTTTCTTCTGAATATTTTAACAAATACACCACCTAATTGGCACTTGGCATATCAATCCATATTCATGTCTTTTTAAAAAGCCAGTTATATTATAACACAACTAGTTTAAATTACAAAACAATTTTTAGTGCTATTTAGGTATTTTCTGAATTTAAAAAGTAAAACATAACTTTATATCACACTTATAATTATTATTTTTGACAATAGAAAAATAAGCCATAGATTTCATTTCTACAGCTTATTTTATTTCTATGTTATAAGGATTTTCTTTTGTGCCGACGCCCGTAAATGTAATCTTACTTGTATCAATATTTATTACTGGGCGTACTCCGTAATAGTTAATAGAATTATTTGCACCACCAAAAGTTCCTTCAGAACCTACAATCAACCCTTGCATAAAAAACCAAAAACAAAATATATTAGGTGACATAGTCCAATAAGCACTACCGGTATATAAATAATATAAACTATTACCAGAGCCAATAAGCCCACCAGCCATATTAACTTCGTCAGCTGTAATTAAACCAATTGATTTTGTCAATTTTCCATTACCATTAGTAGTAGTTACACTGAAACTATCATTTACTGGGCAAGATAAATCAGGTCCAGTTTTTTTATCTACCCAATCATTAAACTTTTGATATTCTTTATAGATAGTCATATGAAGACCATATCCCTCATTAGTATAATTTCCAGACGATTTACTATATACCTCTCTATTATTACAAAATATACTATCTTTAGAAATTATGTTATCATAATTAGTCAAATTATTTGTATACCAATTATCTAAATATTGCTTCATATTACTATCAATTATATTTGACTGAGCCTCTTCCTTAGAAGATGTTCCATAACTATAAACTTTTACAGTCATAGCAGAACTTGAATTATATTTTGTTGTATAGTGTATATCACCATTTGTAGCATCTTTATTCGTGCTAAAAAGCGTATAATACCCAACTTTATCTTCACCAATTGTTCCACGCATTATATTACCCGATAACTTAAATTTTCTTGTACTTTTGTCAAAGGTATAACTATCAGAAAAATAATATAAAGCAGTTGAAGATAACCCTGTATAAGCAAAAGTTCCATTTTCACTATCAGTCATAACAAAATTACTTGGGTCAGCATACATATAACCAGCATAAGTATTATCTTGATTAACACTGTTAAAAGAAGAAGTACCAACTTGTCTGTCATATGACTTATCACCATTTTCATGTGACACCGTCCCATCGTAAATTACTCTTAGAGTATTATCACCGTTTACTCTAATTATTCTCCAGTATTTACCAGCCATTTTAACATAATTTACAGAAACAGACCCTCTATAATAATATGTATCTCCTTGATCATCAGCGCTCGCATACATTCCAACACCAGCAGTATCATAACTGAGTAAAGTTTTGCTGTAAGTATAAGCAGGCATATTATAAGTAGTAGCACCTGTAGTTTCATTTTTAGATACACTTACACCAGTAATTTTATAAATATCTATAGGAGAGTTTACATACCAATTATTAAGGTTCGTGTAATAAGTCTGACCATTTGAAAAATCTAGAGTAGTAGGAGCAGTTTGCTTTCCATTTGTAATAGTATATACACCAGATATTGGATCAAATGTATAACCGTCACCAACCCATAAATCAGTAGACCCCCAACTTATTATTGATGTGGTTGAAGTAACTGTCTCACCATACTTTATAGAAGGACTTGTTATATTAAAGTCTGGTGTGCCTTTTTCTTTTATTAATTCTTTAGCCTCAGTTATATCAGCTTTATTTGCTTCAGTTGCAATCACACAATCTGATAAGTTTGTAATGTCGTTTTGTTTACAAAATGTGGTATATCTGATTGTCGTTGTTTTTGTTGATATCTCTGATTTATTACCTGCTTTATCTAAAACATATACAGTTACTAGGTAATCTCCTTCGTCTAGTGATGTGAATGTATAATTACCTGAAGTACTTTCTACATATGTTGTTCCATTATCTTTTGAAAAATAATATTTATCTATTCCACTATAGGTATCTGATGCATC